>WJLX01000164.1 GCA_014728225.1 Candidatus Coatesbacteria bacterium
CCGGCCGCCGAATCGATACCCAGACCATCGAACCCACCTCGGGCCGCCATGCCCTCGTCCTCGACGTGGGCGAGTACCCCCAGGGGGTCTACATCGCCCGCCTGGCGGGAGAAGGCGCGAGCGAGACGAGGCGGTTCGTGATCTCGCGCTAAACGTAAACGCACGAAATGCTTCCGACGGGGCCAAAGACCCGCCCCTCCGGGGATGCGCCATGCATCGCTGAGATACCCGCAGGGCCTATGTTATCGGCGGTTGGGTGCGGATCGGTGTTGTCGTACGAACGGCGGCGGGATCAGAGACCCCGCCCTCCAGGGCTGTCGATTTGCGGGGCGGCGGGGACGCCAGTCCCCGCCCTACAGGGCTGTCGATTAACGAAGGGGGGCGGGGGATTCATCCCACGCCCCCGCCGCGGCATAACGCGCTTCATCACTACCAATAAACGCTTGACGCCACGGGCCGCCCTGATATAACCTAGCTCCTCCGCCCGCCCCTTCAACGCCACACTCCCTCACCGGAGACGGCTTGTCAAGGCGGCGGGGGTTTGCTAAAATAGCGAGCCATACAAGTAACCGGTACCCGGGCCTATAGCTCAGTTGCGGTTAGAGCGCACGCCTGATAAGCGTGAGGTCACTGGTTCAACTCCAGTTAGGCCCACCACTCCACATTCCAGCACTCATACGCAAAAACGGGAGGACGCCGGTGGCCGAGGTCAAGAAGAACCCACCCTACAAGACCCTCTTCTTCATCTCCCTGGGTGTCACGCTGGTGTCGATCGCCCTGGCTCTGCTAACGGGCTGGGGTATCGGCTGGATCGCCCTGGCCATGCTCGGCGCCATTTTCACCTTCATCATGTTGGGCAAACTGCCCAGCCGCACGGACCGTCCCGCCCCCTCCCGCGGCCGGACGATCCTCTTCGGCGTCATCGGCATCCTGATCCTGGTCGCCCTCGTCGGCCTGTTGATGCCCGAGAGTTTCCTGCAGACGTCCCTGTTCATCGCCTTCTGCACCGTACTCGGCGTCGGCGTGATGCTGCTCAACACTTGGATGGCCAAGAACGAGAGCGCCTCGACTATCGGCGGCTGGTTCATGGCCGTGATCATGGCCGGGGTGTTCATCTTCATCTTCGTCGGCGGCGGCCTGATCCAGACCGCAGTCAACCTCGAGATCGAGCGCAAGCTCGAACCCAAGGTGACCCAGGTCGAGGGCGCCCAACCCCAGGGCAGCGCCTTGGTAGCCGAAATCAAGAGCTTCAGCGATGAGCAGATCGTTCTGCGCCCCGGCGACACCATGGCCATGGTCGCCGATGCCTCGGGGATCGAGGTCGGTTACCCCGTGACCATCGGCACCGTCACCGACGCCGAGGGCAACGTCTACCCCAGCCCCCACGCCGAAGAGGTCACCGTCACCGCCGTGGACTCCGCCGCCAAGACCTTCAACTGGCAGGAGCCGATCAAGCACTACCATCTCTCCGGCGAGTACATCATCAAGAGCCGGCCCAACATCGTCGGCATCATCGGCGTGATCGCCACCCTGATCATCGTCATCGCCGGTAAGTTCCGCCTGCCCGAATGGCTCAAGAGCATCATCGGCTGGGTGCTGGCCTTCGCCTTCCTGCTGGCCTTCATCTACCTGGCCGTGGTGCTGATCGCCGAGGGCGGTACGGCGATCATCCTCGGCGCCGGAGCGATCCTGGCCATCGTCATCGCCGTGCTGGCCTGGCTGCGCGACCGTGCCGTGGCCAAGGAGATGAACCTCTAGCCCGGAGGCCGGAGCTCAGTTTTACCGTCAATAAACAACGGTCCCCCAGGGGGGCCGTTGTTTTATCTTCCAACGAGGGAGCGCACCGGCGGTCCCTTATTGGTAATCCAGCGGCCTCTCGGGGGTGGCGTCCGGTTCTCGGCGCCCGGTCAGCTTGTTCAGCGCCGGCGGTAAAACATAACCGGGAGGCTGGAGCCTCCCGGTAGCAGATGACGTAACCGATCCTAGAATGTAGCCTTCATGGCGCCCCAGCTCAGGCTGTCTGTCCCTTCGTCAGAGAAATCGTCTCACATCACGTACCCTCGGGCGTCGTCCTCCCAGTAGTCCTCGATCTCCTCGATATCGACGGTGTCCGGATACTCACCGTCCATCTCGCCCTCGGCGCTCGCGCTCCAGTCGCAGTTCTTGGCGTAAACGTCCGCACTGGACATGTTGACGAAGTCGAAGCTGTCAGCATCGGCGAAATCGTTGCCCCCGCTGGAGGATTGATCGCCGCCGCCGAAGTCGGGCTCGCATCCCGCACCCACGTAGGCGCCGATGTCGTTGCCGGTCAGATCGCAGTTCTCGATCGTGTAATCGCCGGCGGCGTTGATGAGCAGGCCCGTGGCGGTATTGCCGCTGAGGTTGCAGGCGCTGATCTGGACGCTCTGCGCCGCCGGACGGGGTTCGACGGTGATTGCTCGCGGGGCGGCGTCGCCGCTGTGCAGCGCCGGGTTTCCCGCGGGGCCGCCGGTCGGCTGGGCGCCGAACAGAAGACCGTTCGCCGCGTTGCCGGTGCAGTCGACGCTATCTACAATAAGGTCAGTGCTGGTCGTGCTGTTGAACCATAGACCGTTAGCGTCGTTGTTCCTGAAGGCCGACGCGCTGACGGAATGAACCGCGGCGTTATCCTTGACCAACAAACCGTTTTCCTGGTTTTCGTCAGCGACCAGCTCCACGACGGTCGCTGAGCTGTCATCCTCCAGCAGGAGCCCGTTTTCATTGTCGCTCAGGGTATCGCCTTCGATCGTCAGCTCGGCCGTATCACGCAAGCGAATCCCGTTACCGGTATTGTCGTGGATGTCGTTGTCGCTGTAGCTGGGAGCACAGGCCCCCTCGACGATGACACCGCCGGTTCCGTTATCATGGATGTCGCAGTCGGCGACACTGGAGGTGTCGGGAAAACTGGTGTCGTGATGATGGAGGCCCGCATTGGTGTTGTAGCTGATCACGCAGTTGTTGATCACCGCGGCGCTGCCGTTGCAGATGATGCCGGTATCGTCGTACGTGATTTGGCAATCCTGGATGGTTGGAACGGAATTGACGGCTTCGTTTATCTCGATACCGTAGCCCTGGTAAACCTCGCAATTATCCAGGACGTAACCCCCGGCGGCGCAAGCGGTGTCTTCGATAATGACCCCGCCGTATTGGATGGTAAATCCGCTGAGCGTGACATCCCCTCCGGGCGCGTTCATGTAAACCCAACTGTCAATAACTGCGTTACCGCCCATTGCCTGAATGAGAACGGATTCTGTATCGTTGAGCGTCAGTGAAGGATAATTTCCATCTGCGCAGTTGATAGTGTCACTGGGTCCCGCGACTGCCAGAGCTTCGTCGATGTAGCGGAAAGGATTACCGGGGGTACCGTCGCCACCCGGTGGAGCCTGGGGGTCCACGTACCAGTCGGTCGCCGCAGCCCCCAACACCAAACAAACTAAATATAAGATAATCAGCATACGTTTCATCTTGCCGTCCTCCCTTTTTTATGTCTACGGCGGTAACAGGATAACGTCACCTACTTGTCAGGCAATCTGCTCCACCAATCTGCTCCACCAATCTGCTCCACCGGAATGTTACACCAGACCGGCCACATTAGAATATACTGTCTTTGTAGCCAAATTGCAAGCACCCGCCGCTGCAGCGTCGTCTCAGCCTCTTTCCTGCATAGCCCTAGAAGTAATAATTGATCCCGACGCCGAAGGTCAGCCGGGCCCCGCCGAAGATCCGCCCGTTCACCTCGATCCCCTCGTCGTCGACGTTGGTGTACTCGTTGATGAAATCACCACGGAAAAAGGTCAGCGAGCCGTCCAGGGCCAGATGGTCCGTCAGCAGGTACTCGACGCCGCCGCCGACGCTGAGGGCCGGACCGCCGCCGTCGAGCTCCCGCTCCCCCGCCGCGGCCGCCTCGTCGCTGAACGAGGCATGGGTGTAACCCACCAGCAGCTCGCCGTAGGGGCACCAGGAGGCCTCGAGCTGGTAGAACGCCCGCAAGCCCCCCAGAATGTAAAGAGAACTCAAGCGGTTGACCGCCGCCGTGCCGCCGTCGGTATACTCCAGACTCGATCCGCCCCAGCCGAAATCGCCCACCAGGTAGAAACCCCACCGGTAGGGATGGAAACGGTGGTCGATCCAAGTCAACTCAGGATTCTCCGGGTCCAGCAGGTAGCGCTGCTCCGACTCCGCGCCCAGGGGATAGAAAAAACGACCGTCGACGCCGAAGCTCCCGCCGGGGGTGAAATCGCTCAAGCCGCCACCCTCGTCGGGCGCCGCCCACAACGGGAAACCCAATGTCACCTGCAACCCCAGGCCGTAGTCGTCGTCGCGGATAATGTAAGGGGCGTAGGTGCTGAAGACGCCGACCTCGCCGGTCTCCGGATGCTCCATCCGCTCCATCGATTCGACGCGGTAAACGCTCAGGGCGCCGGCGGCGCCGCTGAGAAAGACTAGACAGGCGATCGTCGCCGTGATGCGCTCTCTCATGGCTTCTCCTCCCGGAAGAGCTCGATGATAATGCCGAACTGATACCCTCCACGACGGATAGTCTAGCAAGCCGCCGGTGTTTTGTCAGGCGCCGCGGGCCTCGCCCCGGCGACCTTGGAAAAACCCGGCGGATCGACGGTCGGCAATCGATGGTCGGCGACCTGCGGTTCCGGCGCGGCGGAGAACGGCGCCACGGCGGGTTCGACAGGGGGTTTTTCAAAGGTCGCCGGTTCGGCGGGCGACGTACCGTGTCGGCGACGACGGTCTTGACAATAACCGATGGGCATGGAACCCTTGAGCGCGTCAAGGAGATCAACAGGTCCGGGGAGGCCCGATGCGCGTATTGGTGGTAGGCGGAACGATCTTCGTCGGTCGTGCGGTGGTGGAGGAGCTGCTCGCCCAGGGTCACGAGGTGACGGTGTTCCACCGCGGCAAACACGAACAACCCTTCGGCGACCGAGTACAGGAGCTGTTGGGCGATCGGCGGGCCTACGACGGTCTCGGCGGCATCTTCGCCGGCCGGACCTTCGACGCCTGCATCGATACCTGCGGCTACGTGCCCGAGGAGGTCAAGGCGCTGCTGGACGCCCTCGAGGGTGTCACGGAGCGTTACCTGTTCTGCAGCACCTGTTCGGTCTACGACTACGACCGTCTGAGCGAGATGCCCCTCAACGAGGAGGCGCCGCTGGTCGAGGAGCCGCCGGAGTCGGACAAGCCCGGCGCCGACTACGGCTACCAGAAGGTGCGTTGCGAGCGCGAGGCCCTCGGCCGGGAGCGCTTCGAGACTACGATCATCCGGCCCTCCTACATCCTGGGACCCCACGAGCCCTACTACCGGGAGCCCTACTTCTTCGAGCGCGCCGAGGCCGGCCGGCCGGTCTACCTGCCCCAGGGCGGCTGCAACGTCTTCAACTTCGGCGATGTGCGCGATCTGGCCAGGGTTTTCGTCCGGGCGATCGACGAGGTGATGACCTGCGGCCGGGCCTACCACGTCTCCGGTCCGGCGGTGACCCTGCGGCACTTGACGGAAACGGCGCTGCGCGCCGCCGGCGTAGCGCAGCCGGAGATCATCGGCTACGATACCGGTCTGCTGCGCGAGGTAACCAAGGACGGTTGGTCCGGCGAACAACGGCCGCAGCCGTTTCCCTTCACCTGGACGGCCAGCCTGGTGCTGGATATGAGTCGGGCGATGGCCAACCTGGAATGGCGGCCGGCGCCGAGCCTGGCGCAAACCCTCGAGGATGCCTACGGTTGGTGGTTGGAGGCCGGACGGCCCAACGCCCGGGCCGACTGGCGTCTGGACGAGGGGCTGGCCGAGCTGCTCGCCGCCGGGGATGGGGCCTGAGCCATGACCGTGGAACTGGAAAAGCGCGCGGCGCACAAGCGCACCGCTCTGCTGTTGGCGCTCTGTCTGGCGGTTTTCGCCGCCCTTTGGGTGGTCTACGCCGCGGCCTTCTTCTGGAACTCCATCGACGACGCCTACATTACCCTGCGCTACGCCGAGAATTGGGCCGCCGGTCACGGCCCGGTCTACAACGTCGGCGAGCCCGTCGAGGGTTACACCAATTTCGGCTGGCTGACCCCGCTGACCCTGTTGGTCTGGCTGGGGATCCCAGCTCCCCTGGCGGCCAAGGCCCTGGCGGGATTGTGCGGCGCGGCGACGCTGCTGGTCGGTTATCTGCTGGGGCGGCGTTTGGGTGGCCGGGAGCGCAGCGGCCTGCTGGTCGCCGCCCTGCTGGCCGTCGACGGCAGCCTGATCTACTGGTCGACGGCGGGACTGGAGGGCCCGGCCCTGGCCCTCTGCCTGAGCGGGGCCTTTTACCTCTACCTGGGGGAGGCCGGTGCCGACGGTCAGGCCCGGCGGCGCGAGCTGTTGTTCGCCGGTCTGCTGTTCGGTTACGCTTTCCTGCTGCGGCCCGACGCCGCCCTGTTCGGCGCGGCGGCCCTGGCCGGTCTCTGGCGCCGGGGGCCGGACCGCAAACGCTGGCCGCTGTTCGCCCTGGCGTTGGTGCTGCTGCCGATGCTGCAGACGGCCTTCCGGTTAATCTACTACGGCGAGTGGCTGCCCAACACCTTCCACGCCAAGGCCGCCCTCAACGGCCGTTTGCTGTGGCGCGGCGTCGTCTTTCTGGGGCGCTTCCTGCTCAGCCACCTGCCCGTGATTCTGGCGGCCCTGTTCTACCCCTGGCGGGAGAAGGGCCGGCGGGTCCTGCCCCTGGTCGGCGGCGTGGTCCTCTACTGGCTGTACCTGGCGCTGATCGGCGGCGACTGGATGGCCCACCGGCTGTTCGTGCCCACCCTGCCGCTGCTGGCCGTGTTGGCCGCCGGCGGCCTGGAGCGTACGGCGGCCTTCGAGGGGCGGCGGCGTTGGCGCCCGGCCCTGGTCGTCGGTGCGGCCCTCGTCGCCCAGGCGACGCTGACCACCCTGCGCGGCGAGCTGGTCGAGAACGTTTTCCAGTGGCGCCACAACGAGGTCTATCATCACAACATCGGCCGTTGGCTGGCCGAGGTCGCCCGTCCCGGCGACACCCTGGCCGTGACCCCGGCGGGCACCGTGCCCTATCTGACCGGGCTCTACACCATCGACATGCTGGGGCTGACCGATCCGCTGATCGCCCGTGAGGGCCGCAGCATCGCCGGTTACGGCGTCCCCGGTCACGAGCGCTTCGACAACGACTACGTCCTGGCCCGGCGGCCGACCTGGATCATGCTCAATCTGTTGCCTCCCCAGTTGGAAGCGGGCAAGCGCAACCAGCTCGAAAACGAGGCCGACCTGCTGCGCCGCCCCGGGTTCTGGCGCGAGTACACCCTCATCAACCCGCCGGTTCAGGGCAACTGCCTGTTCCACCGCCGCGACGACCACGCCGGCCTGGCCGCCCTGCCGCCACGGAGCTGGCGCTCGGGTTGGAACTACGTTTGGCCCCGGGTTGCTGGCCCCGTCGAGCTTCCCCCGCCCCCTCCCCCGCCGCGATGACGCAAACCCCCCATCAGCGCCGCACCCTGGCGTTCCTCGCCCTCGCCCTGCTCGCCACCGGCCTGGCCCTGTGGTACGCCGCGCAGTTCCACTGGAACTCCGCCGACGACGCCTACATGTTCCTGCGTTACGCCCGACACTGGCTGCAGGGTCACGGGCCGACCTACAACCTCGAGCGCCACGTCGAGGGCTACACCAGCTTTGGCTGGATGGCCCTCTCGACCGCCCTGATGGGCCTCGGCGTCGCCGGACCGCTGGCGCTCAAGCTGCTGGCCGGCGTCAGCGGCCTGCTGACCCTGCTGCTGCTCTGGCGCTGGGGCGAGGGGCTGGACGACGAGGCGGATTCCGCGCGCGGCTGGGCGGGCGTGCTGGCCGCCGGGCTGGCGGCCCTCAACGGCAGCTTCAACTTCTGGCACCTCACCGGGGCGATGGCCGTCATCGGGGCCGCGGCGGCGCTGACCGGGGCCTGGCTGCTGCTCTACTCCCGCCGGCGGACCGACTACACTCCGTCCCGTCTGGCGGCCCTGGGCGCCCTGTTCGCCCTGGCCGTCCTGCTGCGGCCGGAGTGCGCCCTGTTCGCCGCCCTGGCCGGACTGTACCTCCTGCTCGGCCCCGCGGGGCGCTGGCGCCGCCTGCTGTGGTTCGCCCTGCCCCTCGTCGTCATCGTCGGCGGCCACCAGACCTTCCGGCTGTTGTTCTACGGCGAGTGGCTGCCCAACACCTTCTACGCCAAGACCGGCCTCGATGCCCGCCTGCTGAGCCGGGGCCTGGGCGAGCTGGGGAACTTCCTCGCCGTCAACGCCCCCCTCGTTCTCGGCGCCCTGCTGGTCGACTGGCGCGAGCGCTGGCGCCGGTTGTGGCCCCTGCCCGTCGGCCTGGTCCTCTACTGGCTCTACCTGGTGACCGTCGGCGGCGACTGGATGGTCTTCCGCCTGCACCTGCCGGTGCTGCCGATACTGGCCCTGCTAGCCGCCCTGGGCTACCGGCGCGCGCTGGCCAAACTCAAGCGCCCCCTGGGTCGCCGGCTCATCCTCATTGTGCTGGCGGCCGCCGTCTTCGTCCCCACCTTCCTGTTCGCCGAGCCCCGGATCGTGCGCTCCGACCGTCGTCACTACTCCGTCCACCTGCACAACACCGCCGACTACCTCGACGACCACGCCGCCCCCGCGGCCCTGATCGCCCTGACCTCCTCCGGCGCGATCCCCTTCTTCACCGACCGACCGATCGTCGACCTCGTCGGCATCGCCGACCACCACATCGCCCACGACGGTGTCTCCCTGGCCGGCGTCGGCCTTCCCGGACACGAGCGCTACGACAACGACTACGCCCTGGCCCGGGAGCCGGACTGGTTCGTCCTCAACCCCTACCCCGCCGAGGTCAAGCTCGGCATCCGCCCCCGGCTGATCCACGAGGCCGACCTGCTGCGCCGGCCCGCCTTCTGGCGCGACTACCACTTCGTCGAGCCCGCCGACACCCTGACCATCAGCCTGTTCCACCGCCGCGACGATCGCGCCGGCCTGGCCCTGCTCGACGAGGAGGACTGGCGGCCCTGGTGGAATTTCATCGGGCCCCTGGTCGACGAGCCGCCGCCGCTGCCCCCCCCGCCGCGCTGAGTGAACTGCTCATCCGTCCCACCGTGTCTTGGGTTTGACGCCAAGTTAACGGAGCACCCTAACCCTCCCCCCAACGGGGGGAGGGTTAGGGTCAACTACAATCGCGGCGGCCCCCGGGGTCATCCTCCCTCGGCTCGCTCCCGCGGGGGTTCCGCCAAGGCCCCGCTCCGGAGCGGCAGGCACACGCTGGAACACCCCGGCTCCACCGCCAATGGGGGATCGCCCCAACAATAACGGCCGGGTCGCGCGACCCGGCCGTTTCATCAGACGCTTGCCCCGGCTAGAAGGACAGCGCGGCGCCCAACTCGACGACGGTGTGGTAATCCTCGTGCAACTCATCGTCGGGCGAATCCGTCGTCCAACCCTCCGGATGCTGGATGGTGTAATCGAAGCGTACCCCGCCCCAGAGATGGGCCGGGCCAAGGTCGGTGAACAACCGTCCCTCCAGACCACCCAGAGCCCAAAAGGTCTCGCGCTCGGGATCGAGATCGCTGTAGGCCAACGGCTCGGGGAAGAGTTCGGCCCGCGGGTGGACGCCGCGGTAGCCGTTCTCGCTGAGGTAGAAATCACCGTCGAGGGACCAGAAGCTTCCGCCGACGCCCATTTGAGCGTACAGCCCCAGCCCCTCGTCGTTTTCCCCCCGGCTGGCCAGGGCGCCGGCGCCCAGCCCGAAGGAGAGCAACGGTGATTCGACCGAGAGCCGGGCTCCGAAGGCGAAGTTGAGCAGCTCGTCCTTGCGCACGCCGTCGGGGGGTGAGTACTCGGCGTAGTCCGCCGTATCGTAGCCCCCGGCGTGGCGGTAGGCCATGACGAGGGGCAGGCTCAGCCCCGGGAAAAGGACGTACTCGAAGGCGCCCGACGCGATGAACGTTTCCTTGGTGTCTTCGCCGACCCGGCTGATGCGCGCCGCCCAGAGTTCCATCGTGATCCAATCGAGGTCGGCGTCGAAGCTCAGCCCGGCGGGGGGCTGCTCGTAGGGGGCGATGTAGACCGTCGCCGGGTGGGGCGTCGGCGACAGATGGCCGCAGTCCAGCCCACCCCAAGCGAAATCGACCCTCAGCCGCAGCCGGGGGTGCAGCTTGAAGGAATCCCAGTCGGCGCTGAAAGCATCGAGGGAGTCGGCGATGTCGTGCTCCAGCTCCAGCCCGGCCTCCAGCCCACAGGCTTCTAATCCGCTGACCTCGAACTCCCAGCGCGCCCCCAGCTCGAATGTCTGCCGCAGGTGGCTGCGTTCGTCGGAGCGCGCCACCGGCGGGTCAGTGTACTCCGTGTTGTGGAAGAGGAAGGCGTAGTCGCCGTAGAGCCGGGGAACCCAATCCGTCGACTCCTCGAGCTCTGCGACCTCCCGGGCCAAAGCGGCCAGCGGCAGCAACAGCAAGGCCAGCCTTCTCACAGCGGCTCCCCCTCCAGGCTCAGCGGCGACGAAGCGACGATTCGCACCCGCAGATAGCAACCCAGCGGCGCCCGGGCCTCGCGGGGCAGCTTGACCAGCTTGTTCGTCCTGGTCCGGCCGAAGGGCCGCCCGCGCTTGTCCTGGCCCTCGACGGCCACCTCGAGCTCGACGCCCGGCAAAGCGGCGTTGTTTCTGCGCGCCGAGGCCTCGATCACCGCCATCACCTCCTCCAGCCGGGACTGCTTGACGGCCGCGGGCACGTCGTCCTCCAACTCCGCCGCCCGCGTCCCCGCCCGGGGCGAGTACTTGAAGGTGAAGGCGTTGTCGAACCCCGCCCACTCCAGCAGCTCGATCGTCCGCCGGTGGTCGGCCGCCGTCTCGCCGGGGAAGCCGACGATGACGTCCGTGGTCAGCGCCAGCCCCGGGATCCGCTCCCGCGCCGCCGCCACCAACTCCCGGTAGCGGTCGGCCGAATAGCCCCGCCCCATCCGCTCCAGCACCGCGTCCGAACCCGACTGCAGCGGCAGATGAATGTGCTCGCAGACCGCCGGCTGATCGGCGATAACCTCGAAAATGCCGGAGGAAAAATCCCTCGGGTGACTGCTGATGAAGCGCAGCCGCCGCAGGTTGGCCGACCGCGCCGCCTCCCGCAGCAGGCGGACGAAATCCCAGTCCCCGTGACGGTAGGCGTTGACGTTCTGCCCCAGCAGGGTCAGCTCGCAGTAACCCCGGGCGATCAGCGAGCGCACTTCACTGAGAATATCCCCCGGCGCCCGGCTGCGCAGCCGACCCCGCAGGTAGGGTACGATGCAGTAGGCGCAGAAGTTGTCGCAGCCCTCCGTGATCGTGACGAAGGCCGCCCGCGGGCCGACGGCCGGATGGGGCAAACGCCGGTCACGCTGGGCCTCGTAGGACGCAAAGCCCCGCGCCGGGGCCAGATCGACGACGAAATCCCCCGCCGTCAGCCCCTCGACCAGCTCCGGCAACCGCTCCACCGCCCCCGGTCCCGCCACCAGGTTCAGCCCCGGCAGACGCTTCTTCACACCCTTGCCCAGATGCCGGCCCAGGCAGCCCGTCAATCCCAACAGCAGCTCGGGGTTTTTTCTGCGCAGGCCCGAGAGCTGACCCAGGCGGCCCAGGGCCCGTTCCTGGGCCTTGGCCCGGACGCTGCAGGCGCAGAGCAGGATCAGGTCGGCGCGGGCGGGATCGTCGACCAGCTCCCAACCGCGGGCGGTAAGCGAAGCGGCGAGACGCTCGGCGTCCCGCTCGTTCATCTGGCAACCCTGGGATTCTAGGTAGAGGTTCATTTAATAAGGAATATCGTCTTTATTATCTTCACCATGCAATCTTATTTCAAAATCTTGTGTCCGTTTTGGTTGTATAAATGCATATTCAAATAATGCAATTAGTGTATGAATTAAATACTTAGCTTGTTCAATTGTTACACTATAAACATCATCTAAAAACACTGATTTGCCATGAGCTGCCGTATTTCCATATTCACGAACATGATTAAGTGCTTGAATAAGATAATCAGGCAAATCCTTCCTTTCAAGAAACTCCTTGATATCTTTTTTTAAGTTTCCTTTTTTATTTGAAATTCTCTATTTATAATAAGTTGTAAAATTATTCTGGATAGCACAGCACTGGCATCAGAGCTGATATTTATAATTGCGTTTGCTCTTTTTATCTCGTTCGCATAAAGAGTTGGCACATATTTGCTAACTGATAATTCTGCAAATAGTGGATAAATAATATCGTTATAATTATCATCAAAATCCCAGTACCCTTCTCCAGAACTACTGTCTATATAATATATACCTGATTTTCTTTCGATAATTCTTTCTTTACAGCTAGGACAAATATAGAACGATACTTGGTTTCCAGTACAACCACCGTATCGGACACATAGATCTTCTAGATCATAGTCTAAGTCAATATTTCTTCCAAATGGTAAACCAATTTCTTTTTGTAGAATGGGGTGTATCACTTTTCCACAATATGGACACTCCACCTTTACCCCCTTTAATCAATATATTATGACTCCCACCGCCTCCAGCAGGCTCGTCTCGTCGGCCACGCCCTTGCCCGCGATGTCGAAGGCCGTCCCGTGGCTGGGACTGGTCCGGGGAAAGGGCAATCCTAAGGTTACATTGACGGCATGGGTGAAGTCCAGGGTCTTGACCGGAATAAGGCCCTGGTCATGGTAGAGGGCGACGACGCCGTCGTAGCGCCGGCGGGCGCGGGCGGTGAAGAGGGTGTCGGCGGCTCGGGGGCCGGTGATGTCGATGCCGAGCGAGCGCAGCTCGACGGCGGCGGGCAGGACGATCTCGGCGTCCTCGCGGCCGATGACTCCGCCGTCGCCGGCGTGGGGGTTGAGCCCGCAGAGGGCCAGGCGTGGGGGATGTTCGAGGCGGCGGGCCAGCCAGTCGGCCAGCAGGCGGGCGGTGTGGACGATGCGTTGGGGGGTCAGTCGCCGGGGGATATCGACGAGGGGGATGTGGGTGGTGGCGAGGGCGACGTTGAGTTGGGGCGAGGCGAAGGCCATGACCTCGGAGCCGGCTCTGCCGCAGGATTCGGCGAGGAAGGCGGTGTGTCCGGCGTAGGGGACGCCGGCGGCCAGCCAGGCTTCCTTGTTGATGGGTCCGGTGACGAGGGCGTCGGCGACGCGGGCCAGGCAGAGCTCGACGGCGGCGCGGACCCAGCAGAAGGAGGCCCGTCCGGCCCGGGCGGAGATGGTGCCCCAGTCGGGTTCGAGGTCGGTGTGGTTGAGGACGAGGACGGGGATGCGGCGGGTGGTGGGTGCGGCGTCGGCGAGATTGTAGAGGCTGTAGGGTTCGACGGGTGAGTTCAGCAGGCGGGCGGCGGCGCGCAGGGCGGCCTCGCCGCCGCAGACCACCGGGCGACACCCGGCGGCGATACGCTCCCAGGCCTTGATCAGGCACTCGGGACCGACGCCGTTGGGGTCGCCCGGAGTCAGCAGCACCACTGGGCGTGAGGGGTTCACATCGGTTAGGGGATGGTGACCCAGGAGCGATTGAAGCGTCCGTGGTTGGTGAAGCCCATCCGGCCGTAGAGGTCGATGAGGTTCTTGGCCTTGACGGGGGAGTCGACGGTGACGAGGTCGGCCTGACGGGAGAGCTCGTCGAGGACCTTGCCGAGGACCTGTCCACCGAAGCCGCGGCCCTGGTATTCGGGGTGGATGACGACCTGGTCGAGGCAGGCGACGCGCTGGTCGGGGTTGACGACGCGGGTGCCGGCCATGGCGACGAGCTGCTCGTCGAGGTAGATCCCGGCGAAGGGGTAGGCGAGCTGCTCGGGGTTGAACTCGACGCCCTCGAAGTTGGCCATCAGGGCGTTGATGTGCTCGATGTCCTGCTGGCTGAGTTTGTCGGCGACGCCGACGTCGAAGGACTTGTCGGTCAGGTCGATCTTCATCCGCAGCATGCGCTTGAGCTCGACGACGTTGGTATCGGAGGGGAAGATCTCCTCGGGCTCCATGCTGAAGACGGCGAGATAGTCGCCGTGGGGCAGCATGCCGAGGATCAACCTCAGGGCGCCGATACCGCCGCTGCAGAACAGGTAGGGCGGCTGGACGGCCTCGTAGACCATGACCACGTTGGGGCCGTTGAGATAGTAGCGCGAGAGGGGGAAGTGGAGGTCGTTGAGGTTGCCGAGGGCCTCGGCGGCCCAGACGCGGTCGGTGTTGAGCTGCTCGGCGATGGCTTCGGGGTCACGGGAGCGGAATTTTTCTAGTTCCATGGGTTTCCTCGGGTTAAAGCTTCGTGGGCTCCACGGCGACGAGGGCCGCGGCGAAACGTTGGTTATCGAAGGGTTCCAGATCATCCAGCGCCTCGCCGGTGCCGATCCAGCGGACGGGGAGGCGGGTTTCAGCGCAGACGGCGACGACGACGCCGCCCCGGGCCGAGCCGTCGAGCTTGGTCAGGATCAGCTCGTCGGCGAGGTCGAGTTCGAGGAAGGCGCGGGCCTGCTCGAGACCGTTCTGACCGCAGGCGCCGTCGATGACCAGGGCGCCGCGGCTGGGGTGGTCGGGCCCGAGGGCCTTGCCGACGACGCGGCGCAGCTTGGTCAGCTCCTCCATCAGCCGCTTCTTGGAGTGCAGTCGGCCGGCGGTGTCGGCGATGACGAGGTCGACGCCGCGGGCCCGGGCGGCCTCGAGGGCGTCGTAGAGTACGGCGGCGGCGTCACCACCCTCGCCGTGGCGCACCAGGGGGACGCCGACGCGGCGGGCCCAGCTCTCGAGCTGTTCCCCGGCGGCGGCGCGGAAGGTGTCGCAGGCGGCCAGCAGCACCTTGCGGCCGGCGGCCTTGGCGCGCTGAGCCAGCTTGGCCGCCGTGGTGGTCTTGCCCGAGCCGTTGACGCCCAGCAACAGGACGATCTCGGGTGCGGGGCCATCGTAGGGCGGCGGGGACCCGGGCAGTCGCCGGGTGATCAGGCGGGCCAGCTCGACGGCGGGGGCGTCGTGCTCCCGGGCGCCGAGTAGCCGCCGTCCCAGCTCCCCGACCAGCTCCTCGGCCGTCGTCGGACCGACGTCGGCCAGGATCAACTCGTCGGTCAGCTCCTCGGCGGTCTCGTCGTCGAGGGAGCCTTCGATCAAACCGAGGGCGCGACCCAGTCGGCGGCTGGTCCGTCGCAGGGCGTCGAGGAGTCCCATCGTCAGACCGTCCCGCGCTCGCGCAGCTTGTCGGCCAGCTCACCGGCGCGGTTGGAGGCGGCCAGGGCGGTCTCGGCGCTGATCAGTCCGGCCTCGGTCAACTCGAAGAGGGCGCTGTTGAGGGTATACATCCCATGGGCCGCGCCGGACTGGATGGCCGAGTAAAGCTGGTGCTCCTTGCCCTCGCGGATCAGGGAGCGCACGGCCGGGGTGGCGGTCAGCACCTCGGTGGCCAGTACGCGTCCCGGGCCGCCCTTCTGCGCCAGCAGGGCCTGGCTGATGACGGCCTCGAGGCAGAAGGAAAGCTGGATGCGCACCTGGCGGACCTCGTCGGCGGGGAAGGCGTCGATGATCCGGGTGACGGTCTGGGTGGCCGAGTTGGTGTGCAGGGTGGCCAGAGCCAGGTGGCCGGTCTCGGCGACGGTCAGGGCGGCGCGCATCGTCTCCAGATCGCGCATCTCGCCGATCAGGATCACGTCAGGATCCTGGCGTAGGCAGGAGACCACGGCCCGCGGCGTTTCGCGGAAATCCGAGCCCAGCTCGCGCTGGGTGATCAGGGACTTGATCGGCTGGTGGATGAACTCGATCGGATCTTCGATGGTGACGATGTGACAGGAGCGCTCACGGTTGACCTTGTTGAGGAAGGCCGCCAGGGTCGTCGACTTCCCCGAACCCGTCGGGCCGGTGACCAGGACCAGACCCTTGGGTAGATTGGTCAGCGCCGCCACGCTCTTGGGCAGGCCCAGCTCCTCGAGGGAGGGGACCACGGCGGGCACGGCGCGGATGGCGCAGGCCAGGCCGCTTTCGGTGCGGTAGACGTTGATGCGGAAGCGCCCCTGACCCTCGAGCTCGTAGGCCAGGTCGACCTGGCCCTCTTCGTCGAGGCGCGCCCGGGCGCCCGGCGAGGCCGACAGGAAAACCCCGGTGAAGCTGTTGACCGTTTCGCGGCTGAAGGGGTCGAGATTGGTCGGCTTGAGCTGACCGTCGATGCGCATCGACGGCGGGTAGCCGACCACGATGTGCAGGTCGCTGGCCTCCCGGGCCCGGGCGGCCGCCAGCAGTTTCTGAACGAGTTCCATAAGGGTACCGTCGGGGTTTGCCGTGTCGATTGGCGCTTGATAATACAAGGGTCGACGGCGAATCGTCAAGCGGAGCGGGTACGACGCCATGGGTTGTTAATCCCGACCGCGAACCGCCGTTGACAATAACCCCCGTAGGGCGGGTCCGTGGGATGAATCCCTCTGGGCCGTCGCGGCGGGGACGATTGGTAATAGGCTATCGAGCACGGGCTCTCCAGCCTGTGTATGCCGGCCAGCGTCCGGCATACGGTAAGGGCGGGTTTTTAATCCCTCCCCCCGGGCCGTCACGGTTTTTGCATTGACGACGGACCTTCGTCGGTCCGTCGTCGCAATAACCGTGCCGGCCCTGCGTTCTCGGCGGTTCTATCCCGTCTGACGCTATGTAAAACGGGCGGCTGGTGACAGCCGCCCCTGCGGGTTTCTCGACGGTCTACGACGCGCCCCTGTGGGGGCGGGATTGGAATCCCACCCGCATACCCCCGTTAGTAACTACCTCGGTGGGGTGGTCCCCGTTGCGGGCCGCCATGGAATACAAACGGGTGTGGAGCGGCGTTTACGGATGACCGGCGGGAACAGAGTCCCCGCCCTTCAGGGCTGTCGATTATCTGCGTAGAGGAAAAACCCCGGTCTACTTCTTGCCCTTGGGCTTCTTGGGCCGGGGCTTGCGGCGGCGGCCGCCCTTGGCGTACTTCATCCAGTGGGGTTCGGAGCCGCGCTTCTTCTTGTAGCGCCGCTTGGGCTTGCCGGAGCGGGTCAGGGTGCCGTCGATGACCAGGTCCAGGCGCAGCAGCGCCATGTCGACCTTGACCACCTGCACCTTGACCCGGTCGCCGATGCGGTAGGTGTTGCCGGTGCTGTTGCCGACCAGGCGGTCGGGATCCTCCTCGAAGCGGTAGTAGTCGTCTTCGAGCTGGTTGACCGGCACGCGGCCCTCGACGAGCAGGCCGTCGAGTTCGACGAAGAAGCCCTTGGGCAGCACGCCGGTGACCGTGCCGGCGAAGACCTCGCCCAGGTGCTTGGTCAGATACTGCAGCTTCTTGTAGGTGATGCTCTCGCGCTCGGCCTCCTCGGCCAGCTCCTCGGTCTGGGAGGTCTGGAGGGCGATCTCGCCCAGGGCTGTCTTGTCGTAGGGATTTCTCCCGCCGTGGTGCAGGGCGCTGAGCTGGCGGTGGACGACGAGGTCGGCGTAGCGGCGGATGGGGCTGGTGAAATGGGTGTAGCAGCCCGAGGCCAGGCCGAAGTGGCCGATGTTGCGCGGCGAGTAGACGGCCCGGGGCAGGCTGCGCAGCAGCATGTACTTGCACAGCCGCTCGAGGGGTTTTCCTTCGACCATCTTGATCAGGTGCATCATGCCCCGGGGGCTGGACAGATCGCCCTTGAAGTTGACTCCCAGGGTGCGCAGCGAGGCGGCCAGGCGGTCGAGCTTCTTGTCGTCGGGCTTGTCGTGGACCCGGTAGATGGTCGGGCCCTCGGCGTCGGTGAGCAGCTTGGCCACGGCCTCGTTGGCGGCCAGCATGAACTCCTCGATGAGCTGATGGGCGTGGAGGCGCTTCTTGGGTTTGATCTCGAGGGGCTCGCCGGTGTCGGGGTCCAGGGTGATCTGGGCCTCGGGCTGGTCGAGGTCGATGGCCCCGCGCTTGAGGCGCCGCTTGCGCAGGATGCGCGCCAGGTCGTTCATCAGCCGCAGCCGCCGGGTCAGCTCCTCGACCTCCACCGCCGGGGTGCCGTGGGCGAACTCCTGCACGTGGGGGCTGCGCTTGCCCTCGATCAGGTCCTGGGCCAACTCGTACCACAGGCGATGGCGGCTGTTGATCGCCGTGGGCAGGGCCTCGACGCTCTGCGTCCGCCCCTCGGGATCCAGCTCGAGGAAGACGCTGAAGCTGCGTTTGTGTTCCTTAGGCCGCAGTGAACAGATGAAGTTGCTCAGGCGCTCCGGCAACATCGGCAGCACCCGGTCGACCAGGTAGACGCTGTTGCCGCGCAGAAAGGCCTCGTCGTCCAACACCCCGCCGGGCTTGACGTAATGGCTGACGTCGGCGATGTGCACACCCAGCCGCCAGCCGCCGTCCTTGGTCCGCTCCAAGCTGACGGCGTCGTCGAAATCCTTGGCGTCGATGGGGTCGATGGTGACGATGTAGTCCTCGGACAGGTCGCGTCGCCAGCTCCATTCGTCGTCACCGATCTGCGGGTTGATCCCCTCCGCCGCCTCGAGGACGTCCTCGGGGAACTCGTCGGGCAGCTCGTGCCGGCGGACGATGGCCAGGATGTCCACCCCCGGATCGCCCGGGTCTCCCAGCACCTCGATGATCGCCCCGACGGGCACCTCGCGCGGGGCCTCCCAGTCCAGCACCTGGGCCACCACGATCTCGCCGTGCTGGGCCCCGTTCCAGTCCTTGTAGGGCACGACGACGTCGACGTGGATCCGCCGGTCCAGCGGATCGACGAAGCCCACGTTGCCGCGCTGCTTGAACGAACCGACGATCGTCTCCCGGGCCCGCGCCAGCACCCGGATGACCTGGGCCTCCAGGCCCTCGCCCCGCGGGTTGCCCGTCACCCGGCCCACGACGCGGTCGCCGTGGATCGCCGTGCCGAAGTGGCCGCGCCCCACGTAGGCGTCCGTCTGCTGCGGGTCCTCGGGGATGATGAAGGCGAAGCCGCGCTCGTTGCCCTTCAGCCGACCGACGATCAGGTTCATCATCCGCGGCAGGCCGTAGCGGTCCGCCTTGTTGCCGAACAGGCGCCCCTCGAGCTCCAGCTCGTCCAGGGCGTCCTGGACGTCCTCGGGGTTGGCGCCCAGGCCGTCGGCGACCGCCTCGACGGGCAGCGGCTTCTTGCGCTCTTCGATGTACTTGAGGATGCGAGTCTTGAGGATATCGAGCTTGTCGGTGGGCATGGGGGAGGGGGGGAGGGCCGGCGGCGTCCCCGTCCGTCGATCTTGCACGGGCGCGGGGCTAAAAACTGCCCCGGTCGGGGACCCAGGCTCGTTATGGCGTCAGAGGCCTGTACCGGCGGTTGGGGTGGCAGGGAGCGTCAGGCGGGTCGACGGTATCACGCGGGAGAGGTGGGGTCAAG
>WJLX01000165.1 GCA_014728225.1 Candidatus Coatesbacteria bacterium
ATCACCTGGAACAACCAGCCGGGTATCTACGAGACGTACGCTGTTGAAAGAAGCTTTGAAGAGCCGGAATATGGAGAGGAATACTTTGTATCCTTTGATGTACAGGATATTGTCCAGGCATGGTTAAATGAAGATATTCCACAATATGGATTTAGAATATATGATGGATATATGCAGGCAATATCAAGTGATTCAGGTTACTATGTATATAGAAGGCCAAAGTTAATCTTTACTCTGTCGGGAACAAATGTTATTAATACAAGCTATGGACAGATTAAGGCACTATTTCACTAATAACACTTTTTAATATAATAAGAGGCTCCCGATATATGGGAGCCTCTTATTGCATGTCTTGTTTTAATCTACTGCTTCACCAGCTTGATATAGTAAGTGTGATGACTCGCCAGTTTTCCCGGTGAAAGTGTCGCCAGGATCTCCGCTACAGCCGAGCCGACGTTCAACCTGCCGTTCGTCACGGTCAGGTCGGTCCCGGACGGGCAACGTCGTCCCGCCGTCCCCTCCGCCCAGCCAAACCCCGCGTTGCTTTTCACCGCCGTCGGTTGTATCATCGCCGCCGTCAGCGCAACCGCAAACCACGGATACAGACCGTATCAACAACGGAGGTAAGCATGGCCGTCGTCATCAAGGGTGGCGGGATGACCCTGGAGGAGCTGCACCGCATCGCCGTCGGACGGGAGAAGGTAGAGATCGATTCCGCGGCCCTCGAGCGCGTCGATAACTGCCGCGCGATGTGCCAGAAGAAGATCGACAACCACGAGATCATGTACGGCGTGACCACGGGTATCGGCGAGTTCTCGGAGACGGTGCTGACCCCGGAGCAGACCCAGGAGTACCAGAAGTACCTCATCTACTCCCACGCCGCCGGCATCGGCGAGCCGGTGCCCGAGGAGTGGGTCCGCGCCGCGATGGCCAGCCGGATCAACGTCATCACCCATGGCAACTCGGGCTGCCGCCGCGAGGTCCCGCTGACCATGGCCGCGATTCTCAACGCCGGGGTCACGCCGGTGGTCTACGACCGGGGCAGCGTCGGCGCCTGCGGCGACCTGTCGCCGATGGCCCAGATGGCCCTGGTGATCATGGGCGAGGGCGAGGCCTTCTATCAGGGTGAGCGTCTGCCCGCCGCCAAGGCCCTCGAGCGCGCCGGGGTCAAGCCGATCACCTTCCAGGCCCGCGACGGCCTGGCCGCCATCAACGGCTCCAATTTCATCACCGGTCTGGGCTCCCTGCTGTTGCTCGAGATGGAGAGCTGGATCAAGACCCACGACATCGCCGCGGCGCTGACCCTCGAGGTGCTCAACGTCAACATGTCGGGCTACGATCCCCGGCTGCACGCCGCCCGCGGCCACCAGGGCTCCATCGACACCGCCGAGAACATCCGCCGCCTGACCGAGGGCTCGCCCCTGCTTCAGCGGGAGGGCAAGAAGGTCCAGGACGCCTACTCGCTGCGCTCGACGCCCCAGTCGGCCGGCCCGGCCCGCACCGCCCTGCGCCACGCCCGCGAGGTCTTCCTCACCGAACTCAACGGCGTCGGCGACAACCCCGTTTTCTTCCCCGACGACGACGCCGTCGTCTCCGGGGCCAACTTCCAGGGTACACCGATGGCCCTGGCACTCGAGTACGCCTCGATGTCCATGGTCACCGCCGGTGTGCTCTCCGAGCGACGGCTCAACCGGCTGATGAACCCCGCCCTTTCCCAGGGCCTGCCCGGCTTCCTGACCCACGGCGGCGGGATGTTCTCCGGGCTGATGCTCAGCCAGTACACCGCCGGGGCCCTGGTCTGCGAGAGCCGCGTCCTCTCGACCCCGGCCGCCGTCGGCAGCATCCCCGCCGCCGCCGACCAGGAGGACTTCGTCAGCATGGGCTGGACGACGACGCTCAAGACGCGGCAGATCATGAACCTGCTGCCCGGCGTGCTGGGGATCGAGTTGATCGCCGCCTGCCAGGCCCGCGACTTCCGCGGCGTCGACTTCGCTCCGGCCACCGGCAAGGTCTACGAGCTGATCCGCGAGCACGTCGACCACCTCGAGGCCGACCGGCCGCTGTTCGACGATAACAACGCCGCCGCCGAGCTGGTGCGCTCCGGCGCCGTGCTGCGCGCCGCCGAGAGCGCCGTGGGGGCGCTGAAGTAGCGCAAACTGTTCCGACGGCATAGCTGAACGCCCGGCCGGGTCTTGGGACCCGGCCGTTTTCTGCGTAGACTCCAGCTGCGCAGGCTACATCCCCGGCATTTTGCATACTATAGTCTCTTGACAAGAATCTCTTTGTGGAGTAAGCTGATATTTTATTAGAAGACTTCCAAACGGAGGGAAAATGGACTTCAAGGATAAGCTAAACCGCTTGGCTGGCAATATCCAGGAACAGATGCCACACATCAATAATGAAGAAGCCACTAAGATGGTATGTGTGGTCGAGTTCTTAAAAGTGCTTGGCTACAATACTTCTAACCTGGCCGAGGTTCAGCCGGAGTTTATTGCAGATATTGGTGAAAAGAAGGGAGAAAAAGTTGACTACGCCATAATGAAGGAAGGAAAGCCCGTCATGCTGATCGAAGTAAAGATGATCAACACAAATCTGGACACCGTCGACGATTCACAACTGCGGCGG
>WJLX01000166.1 GCA_014728225.1 Candidatus Coatesbacteria bacterium
GGTCCAACCGGCGCCCCTTCGTGAAACCTGCGTCGTCGCAACGGTATCCAAACCAACGTCCCCCAACTCCGGAGGAACGATGACGCGCGCCCACGATAAGATGCTGCTTCTCGTCGTCCTGCTCGCCGTCGGCGGCGCTGCGGCAGCGGAAGACAGCCTGTACCTCGACGGCATGGCGGCCTACAGCGCCGGGGAATACGACGAGGCCGCCGGGCTGCTCGAACTGCACTACATCACCCATCCCGACTGCCCTTACACCGCCTACAACGCCGCCTGCTGCTGCGCCCTCAGCGGTGACGCAACCAAGGCCCTGGCCTACATCGATCGCTCGATCGAGCTGGGCATCTGCAGCTTCGCCGGCGACCCGGATTTCGACACCCTGAGCGGCACGGCGGCCTTCGCCGAACGCCTGGAGCGGGCCGACGCCAAACTGGCCGAGCTGCAGGACCGCGACTGGCCCGCCGAAATCCTCCCCCCCTCCTCAGTCATCGACAGCGGTCGCCCCCTTTTAATCATGCTCCACGGCTTCGGCGCCGCGCCCGCCAACCTCGTCGGCCCGCCGTTCGGCGACTACTTCACCGACGAGGGCTACCTCTACGCCGTGCCTTACGGGGACCGGGTCCACGGCTCCATCAGTTTCTCCTGGAGCGGACTGGCCGAAGCCGAAGACGTCGTCGAGCGCCTGCTCGAACGCCTGGAGAATGAGTACGGCCTGGACGGCGAGAGCGTCTATCTGGCCGGCTTCAGTCAGGGCGGCGCCGTGGCCCTCGGGCTGGCCCTCAAGCGCCCCGAGCTCTTCGACGGCGTCATCGCCCTGGCCGGCGGCTGGAACCCGGCCTGGGAAACCTACCTCGCCGACGCCGCCGCCGCGGACCTGCGCTGCTACCTCTGGATCGGTGAGCTGGACGAGGCCGAGCGTGTCAGCGGTCTCGAAACCGCCCTGCACAGCCTGCGGGCCGCCGAGGTGACCGCGACCCTGGTGATCGCCGCGCAGACGGCCCACAGCCTGCCCGCAGACTCCCTGGCGCCCTTCCGCGACGGCCTGGACTATGTCGGTGCGCCCTAGACCGCGCGGTATAGCGCCACCGTCGGAACCCTGCGAAACGCTGGACCCGCAGCGCCGGAACTGGCACGGTTTTTGCTGAGGCGGACCGTTGGCATCAGTCTAACGGTCGCCGAGATGCAAAAACCGTGCCAGTTCCGGCGCCAGAGCCCGGCGGCAGATTCCGGGCGACGGATGAAGCATTGTTCAGCGCAGCGGACGCTGTTGCGAAAAGGAGCCCCGTTCGGGGGCTCCCGCGTTTTCTAACCGGGTCGGCTGGGTTAGTAGCCCTTACTCTCGAGGATCTTCAGCCCCTCGTCGGCGGCGGACTTGACCTGGCCGGAGGCGTCGGTGGCCAATCGTTCCAGCAGGGGTCGGGCCCGGGGTGTGTCCATATTGCCGAGGCAGAGGGCGGCGGCTTCGCGGATGTCGGGGTCTTCGGACTCGACGAGTTCGCTGACGGGTTCGAAGGCCAGCTCCGGCATGGTCGAGAGGGCCAGGGCGGCGTTCTCGCGCAGGACGCGGACGGGCACGACCAGGTTTTCCAGCAGCGCCTCGAGGCCGATCTCCTGGTAGGCGCGGTTGTCGGTTTGGCTGAAGAACCAGATGGCGACGGCGCGGATCTTGGGATCGTCGTCGAGCAGGCGGCCCTCGACGTACTCGACGGCGGGAACGCCGATGCGTTCGATCTGCTCGGCGGCCTTCTCCTGTAGATCGGGCTTGCGGATGGTCTGGAAGAGGACGGAGATGGCCCCGCCTGAACCGATGGTGCCCAGGGCTTCCAGAGCCACGAGCTTGACGGGCTTGGTGGCGTAGTCGGAGCGTTCGTCGAGGATACCGATCAGGACCTCGGTGGCTTCGGGACCGCCGACGTGACCCATGTAGTGCGTGCTCATCAACTGGGCGGCCAGGGTGTTGGTCTCGCGCATCTGGATCAGCGGGTTGATGGCTGACAGGCCGAGCTCGTCGAAGGCGGCGTTGGTCAGTTCGAGGATCCGGCCGCCCTCGTCGTCGCCGCGGACGGTCTCGAGGTAGGTCGGCGGGGTGATCTCGAGGGCTTCCAGGGAGAGGATCAGATATTCCCGCGGCGTCCAGAGCTCGTTGGCGATGCGCTTGAGGAAGCGGGAGACGCTGTCGGTGGGGTTGGCGGCGTAGTCCTCGGCCGTATCGATCTCGCCCTCGGTGTAAACGGCGGCCAGCTCCTCGTTGATATCGAGGTTGAGCGCTGGGTTGGTCAACACCCGGGCGGCGGTCTTGAAGCTCTCGAGCTGCAGCTCGACCAGGCGCTCCCGGACGGCGTCGACGGCGGGCGGCCCGATGGAGACGAGGACCTTGGCGATCGAGTCGCGCCGCTGGGCGGCGGCCTCGACGGTCTCGGCGGAGGCGTTGTCGTCATCGCTGACCCGCAGGGCGCGAATCAGCTCATCGACGGCCTCATCGCCGTAAAGGACCAGGCTGCGCACGGCGGCCTCGCGGACCTCGGGGTTCTTGTCGTCGAGGATGTCGATCAGGGGATCGACGGCACGCTCCTCGAGGTAATAACCCAATCCGCCGGCGGCGGCGGCGCGCACCGCGGCCGCTTCATCACCGAGGGCCTCGATGAGGACATCGACGGCCTCGCTGTCACCGGTGGCGGTGATGTTCTGAACGGCATCGACGCGCTCCGGAACGTCGCTGTTCTCGTCCCGGTAGGTGTTGACGGATTCGTCCAGGCCGGGGCCACCGCAACCGGCGATAACGAGGGCGACAAGCATGACTGGCAACAGCCACCGCGACATGGAAACTCCTTTGCTGCAACGAGGTCGGTTGGACCGCTTCTCGGGGGCGTTTAGGCGTCTGCGGCATATGTACGCTGTAACAATGAGCTTGACGGCGTTCCGGTTAAGGCGTCACGGTTGGGCTAGCTAGTAGTTGACGGGTATGCCTCAAGCCGATGCGCCGATACCCGGACCAGCTGCGCCGAGATGGTGCGCTCGGCTTCAGAAG
The DNA here is from genome assembly GCA_014728225.1 of Candidatus Coatesbacteria bacterium. Lineage (NCBI taxonomy): Bacteria > Candidatus Coatesiibacteriota > Candidatus Coatesiibacteriota bacterium. Next base: position 3,029 of record WJLX01000166.1, read on the forward strand.
CGCCTGGCGCCGGACGCTTTTCAGTTTCGCTCAATCCGGGTTTCGCACAGCCGACAGCTCACTCCATCTCCGCCGCTCGGTCGTACTTACGGGGTGGGGAGTCTTTTGAACCCGGTAAACGTAGCATAAAGCGGCTTGGTTGTAAAGTGGGCGTTGACGGCGCCTTACGCCTGGCCAAGCCGGCCGGGTTGAGCTACAATCGAGACCATGAAACTGACTCGACTACGATGCGGCGGCGGTTGGAGAAACCGGCCCAAAGTGCTGCTGACCGTTCTGCTGACGGCGGCGACGGTCCCGGCGGCGCCGCCCGCGGACTTCACCATCGCCCGGGTGCACTACGGCGGCGGCGGCGACTGGTACTGCGATCCCAGCGCCCTGCCCAACCTGCTGGATTACCTGAGCGCAGTCACGGGAATCGCCGTCGGTGAGGAAGCCGTCGTCGAACCGGCGGACCCCGAGCTCTTCGATCACCCCTACCTCTACCTCACCGGCCACGGCAACGTCAGCTTCAGCGCCCTGGAGCGCGAGCGTCTGCGATCCTATTTCGCCGGCGGCGGCTTTCTGCACATCGACGACAACTACGGCCTGGACGGCTACATCCGCCGGGAACTCGAAGCCCTCTACCCCGAGCTGGAGCTCGTCGAGCTGCCCTTCGAGCACCCGATCTACCACTGCTTCTACGACTTCCCCAGCGGGCCGCCCAAGATTCATGAGCACGACGGCGAGCCGCCCCAGGGCTACGGCCTGTTCCTCGACGGCCGGCTGATCGTCTATTACACCCACGAGTGCGATCTGGGTGACGGCTGGGAGGATCCCGCCGTACACAACGACCCCCCGGAGCTCCGGGAGGCTGCCCTGCGGATGGGGGTCAACATCATCGTCTACGCCCTGACGCATTAGAGACGGTGACTTGAAACGAGGCACCGGCGGTTCCATCGCAGCCGCTCCGGCGCCGACATACTCGCCGCTTCAGTGTTCGGTGCGGTTTCGTTTCATTTCACCCGTACCGGCGGCTTCTCAGCGGATGCGCCATTTTTCGCGGAAGTCGCTGATCACTTCGCTGGTGACGTGAAAGCGTTCGAGGGCTTCCTTGATCAGGGCGTCTTCCTCGTGGATGCTGGTCAGGCGGGCCTGCATCGGCAATCCGGCACGCTCCTTGAGCCGGGTGCAGGATTCGGCGCCGCGGTCCAGGGTCCGTTCGACCCGGTTGAGCAACTGACCGATGTCGAACTCCTCGGAACGTTTATAGATCTTGGCGGCAACGACGTCGTAGAGGGGCTTGCCGACGAAACCGGCGATCACCCCGACGCCGACCAGCAGGTGGATGCTTTCCGGAATGCGGAAGATGCCGACGACGACACCGGAGAGACCGCCGATCAGCAGGTTGGCGACGACGGTCAGCGGGGTGTAGCGGCGCCAGGGCACCTCGATGCGCTCATCGGAGGAGCCGGCGCGGATGAAGGAGCCCAGGATGCGCGCCAGGCCGCCGACGAGACCGGCACCGAACAGGAACAGGAAGCTCATCACGGTGCAGTTGACTTTATCGGGAAACAGCTCGCCCAGCGTGGCCAGGTCCATCCTCGTCCTCCCTCATTGAGTTTTGCCTGGTGTTTTTGCGAGCTCAAGCGTTTGGTCTCACCCCAAGCCTCGCCGAGGCGTCGATAACCAAAAGCTGATGGTGTTTTGGCTGAGGCTGGATCGGTTTGAACCAATAGGTTACTATACATAATGATAGCGAATAAGGACAGCATCAAATTGACATATGAGCTCGTCCCCGGAGCCGGCGGTCGGCGGGCGGGGCGGCCGCGGGTGCTGATCCTGCGGCTTTCGGCCCTGGGCGATGTTGTTTTGACGACGGTCTTTCTGCGGGCGCTGCGGCGGCGCTTCCCGGGGGCCCGGGTCGATTTCCTGACCAAACGGCTCTACGCGCCGTTGATGGCGGCCCAGCCGACGATCGACAACGTGATCGCCTTCGATCCCCGCGCCGGGCTTGCCGGCCTGACGGCGACGGGCCGCCTGCTGCGCTCGCGGCGCTACGAGCTGTTCTTCGATCTGCAGAAGAACCTGCGCTCCCGACCCTGGTCGCTGATGGCCCGCGCCGGGCACATCGGCCGGACGGTCAAGTACAGCCTGCGTCGTCGACTGCTGACCAGGCTGGGGATCGACCTGCTGTCGGGCAAGCCGGACATCCCGCGCAACTACGTCCGCGCCGGGGAGCGCTTCGGCCTGGTCGACGACGGCGGCCCGCCGGAGCTGGTGGCTCCCCCTCCCGCGCTGGATTACGTCGACGAGCTGTTGGCCGAGGTTCCCCGGCCCCGCTGGGGGCTGATCCCGTTGGCCTCGAGCCTCAACAAGCGCTGGATGTACTACGGTGAGCTCGGCCGCCTGCTGGTGGAACGGCACGGCGGCAGCTGCCTGGTCATCGGCGGACCGGGCGAGGAGGCCGACTGCGCCGCCGTCGCCGCCGAGTGCGACGGGGCTAACCTGGCCGGCCGGCTGTCGATCGTCCAGACGACGGCTCTGCTGGCCCGCTGCGACGCGGCCTTCGGCAACGACACCGGGCCGATGTTCATCGCCACGGCGGTCGGCACACCGACGGTGGCCTTCTTCGGCCCCACGGCGCGCCAGATCGGCTGCTACCCCCGCGGACGTCACGTCCGGGTCCTCGACCGCGACCTGCCCTGCCGCCCCTGCACCCGCAACGGCCTGGACTACTGCCCCCGGGGTCTGGACACCGCCTGCCTGCGCGATATCCCGCCCGCCGAGGCGCTCGCCGCCCTGGAGAACCTGCTCGCCCAGCGGAAAGACTAACAACGTCGAGGTGCGACGAAATGCCCCGAACAGCCCTTCGGGAATCCATGAAGTCAAACGTGTAAGTCGCTGATAAAGCTGCCGAACGGCCGCTCGGCAACCGGGGTGAACCATGTTCGGACCGCTGACCGACTATCACAGCACCGCCGACGAGGCCCTCTTCCGGGCGCTTAACTCCGGCGGGGTGCCTGTGCTGGACGCCGTCTTCAGCGTGCTGACCGACAAGTGGTTCGGCATCGCCGTCGGTCTGCTGTTCGTCGTCTGGGTGGCGGTCACCAAGCGCTGGGGCGCGCTGCGCTGGGCGGCGGCTTTGATCCTGGCCATCGCCGTTTCCGACTTCGTCGGCTTCCGCTTGCTGAAGCCGCTGTTCGCCCGCCTGCGGCCCTGTTACGCTCTGCCCGATGAGCTGGTCGTCCAGGTCGTCGGCACGGGCCACGGCGGTGCCCTGCCCAGCCTGCACGCCGGCAATTTGTTCGCCTTCGCCTTCGTCGCCGCCCGGGCCGATCGACGGCTGTGGATCCCCGCCTACATCATCGCCTTCCTGGTGGCCTACAGCCGGGTCTACGTCGGCGTGCACTGGCCCACCGACATCATCGCCGGAGCCCTCTGGGGCAGCCTGGTCGGCAGGGGGGCGCTGCGGCTGAGCGGCCTGGGCGAGAAGCTGATCCTCAGACTATTCAACAAACAACCCGCCGAGGAGGCCGGATGAAGATCCTCGTAACCTACTACTCCAAGACCGGTAATACCGCCGAGCTGGCCGCCGCCGTCGCCGCCGGCGTCGCCGAGATCGACGGCGCCGAGGCCGTCCTCAAGCCCGTCGACGTGGTCACCCGCGATGACTTCGCCGGCTGCGAGGCTTTGATTATCGGCTCGCCGGTCTATTTCGGCCACCCCGCCTGGCAGGTCAAGAAGCTGATCGACGAGATGCTGCCCCTGCGGCGGCGGATGGAGGGCAAGGTCGGCGCCGCCTTCGCCAGCTCCGGTTCCCCCGTCGGCGGCCGCGAGAGCACCATGCTGGCCCTGCACCAGATGCTGCTGATCTACGGCATGCTCATCGTCGGCGATCCCCTCGACAGCGGCGGCCACTACGGCGCGGCCTGCACCGGCGTCCCCGACGGCCAGGCCCTCGAGCTGGCCCACAAGCTCGGCCGCCGCGTGGCCGCGGTGACCCTCAAGCTCAGAGCGTGACGATACAGAAGTGTCTTACACTGGAAAACATCCAGAAGACTATAATCTCTTGACAACTATGTGACTAATGTGTAATGTCAAGTTATCAGAGGAGGTAAAATGATAACCAGAGCCCTGATGATGCGTTTGTTCGACGGCTTTACGATTGAACGATGGAACGACAAAATTAGGCCATTTCCATTCATAGAGATTGACAAGCAAACACACAAAATGATGTATGCATATTTTTTTGGAACACTTCTAGAAGAATACTTCAATAAAGAAGTCGAATGGGATATTCTTATCAATTGCTGTATTTATGAATACATACAAAGACTTGTGCTAACAGATCTAAAAAGCCCGTTTTTTCACTATATAAAAAATAACAAGGAAATATATAAAAGATTAAATACCTGGATAACTGATAACTTTAAACCATATTTAAAAGGTTCGCATAAAGCACAACAGTTTATAGACAATATGAATATATATTTAAACTACAACGAGAACGAGAACGAGCATACAAAATACAGAGCACTATTACAATTATCAAGCACTCTCTCGACAATATGGGAATTCAATATAATTTATAAACACAACAGAAATGGCTTTAAAATTAAAAAAATACGTGATTTACTTAAATATGATGAAATTAAGCATTTTTATGAAGCATCAAATTCGTGGGATTTACAATATGAAGCATCAAATTCGTGTGATTTACAAAATAAAGGAGGCTTATATGTAATTTATAACAAATATAACATAAATAAACTACTGCATCTCATTGTAGAACTTAGGCATCAAACACGATGGGCTCATCTACCAATGTATCCTAAAACATCAGTTTTAGGACATATGGGTTACGTAGCATTATTAACTTACTTTATAACAAGAGAAATATCAATACATAATAATATTGAGCTAGATAGCGATGTGTACAAAGAAAGATTATATAACAATTTCTATACAGCTTTATTCCATGATCTAAAAGAAGTTGCAACTCGGGACATTATCTCACCCGTCAAGAATTCACTTAATAATATCTGTAATAAACTAAAAGAGCCTGATATAACAAAAAAATATGAAGATGAAGAATTTGACAAGATAAGACAATTATTTGAAACTAATAACAACAATAATGCTGATACAATACGTTTAAACAACCTCATTAAACTAATTGAAGACGACGAGTTTGCTGATTTAGTAGACCTCAAACCTGTAGATAACATTAACTACAATGATACTCCATCTAATCCTAGAGACGGCAAGCTAATTAAAGCAATGGACCTCCTATCTGCTTGCATCGAAGCTAAATCATCTCTAATATACGGCATAAATAATCCAATACTTGCTAATAATTATAACAACATTCTTGATATATACGATGGCAATACGGAGATAAAAGGCCACAAGCCATCTGAATTATATAATTATAATATATACGCCCTATTTAAACAACTCATCTAGCTATCTAACAACGGCCCGCCGGTGGTTGACCGGCGGGCCGTTGTTAGTATCGGGGGGGGGTGCAGCGAGGACGCTAATCGTTGTTGAGATACTCGTCGAACCAGTCGGCGATGGCCTCCAGGCGCTTGACCCGGCGGTCGGGTCGCCCGCCCCGGGAGAGACCGTGGCTCTCCTCGGGGAAGCGGACCAGCTTGGTCGGCACGCCGTGGATCTTCAGCGCCACGTAGACCTGCTCGCCCTGGCTGACGGGGCAGCGCAGGTCGCCCTCGGAGTGAATGACCAGGGTCGGGGTGTCGACCTCGGCCATCGAGTTCAGCGGCGACATCTTCCAGTAGTGCTCGAGGTCGACCCAGGGGAACTTGCGGCCGAACTCCTTCTCGAACCAGTAACCGGCGTCCGAGGCGCCGAAGAAGTCCACCAGGTTGCTGACCGAACGCTGGGTGACGGCGGCGCGGAAGCGGTCGGAGTGGCCGATGACCCAGTTGGTCATGTAACCGCCGTAGCTGCCGCCGGTGATGCCGCAACGCTCGGCGTCGACGTAGGGCAGGGCCTGGAGGTAATCCAGGGCGGCCATCACGTCGTGATAATCGTGGTTGCCCCAGTCGTTGACGATGGCCCGGGTGAAGTCCTCGCCGTAGGAGGTCCCGCCGCGGGGGTTGGTGTAGAAGACGACGTAGCCACGGCCGGCCAGGTAGTGGAACTCGTGCATCAGGGCCTCGCCGTAGCAGACGTGGGGTCCGCCGTGGACCTCGAGGATCGCCGGGTGGCTCTCGGCGGGGTTGAAGTCCGGCGGCTTGAGGATCCAGCCCTGGAGCTTGAGCCCCTCGCCGTTGTCGAACCACACCCGCTCGGGCTCGGGCAGGTCCCAGGCGCCGATGTAGCGGGTGTTGAGCGAAGTGACCTTGCGCGGCCGGCCCTGCCAGTCGTACCAGTAGACCTCGCCGGGGTTGACGGCCTCGACCCAGCCATAGGCCAGGCCCTTCTCGTTGACGCGGAAGAAGGTTACGGCGCCGCTCCGGCGAATGACCGGCCGGGGCGTTCGCTCGCCCTCGAGGTCGATCTGCCACAGGCTGGTGGTGCCCTTCTCGGTGAGCTGGAAGAAGATGAAGCGGCCGCAGGGGCTCCAGCGGGGTGCCGCGGTGGGACAGATGCCGTTGAGATCGTCGATGACCGTGCCGCCGACGTAGCCCAGGGAACCGGTCAGGTCCGCTTTCTCCCCCGTCTCGAGGTCGTAGATGCAGAGGTGAATGTCACGGCCCGCGGGGTCCTCGGGATGCTCGTGTCCCAGCCAGGCCAGCCGGCGGCCGCCGGGGCCGCAGGTCAGGGCGTACATCGGCCCCTCGTCCACGGGCAGCCTCACCGGTTCGGCGTCCTCCGCGGTCAGGTCGAGGCTGAACAGGCTCAGGTACTGGGCCTCGCGGTCCGGATCCTCGCGGTGGCAGGAGAGGTAGTAGAGGGTCTCGCCGTCCGGGGCCAGACAGAAGTCGTCGTTCTCGTACCCGTCGTCGGTGAGCTGCTTGACGGAGCCGCGGCCCAGGTCCAGGCGGTAGATGTCGAAGGAATCGGCGGGCCGCCAACCGGCGCCGTCGGTGCGGTAGTGCAGGCGCTCGATCTCGCGCACCGCCGGGGCCTCGGGCTGCCCCTCGGGACCCTTGGTCGGCTCGTCGGCGGCGCGGAAGGCGTAGTAGACGCTCCCGCCGTCGGGCGCGAACTCGTAGGCGGCCACGGAGCCGAACAACTCCGGCCCGACGGGCTCGGCCTCACCGCCCTCGGTGGGCAGCAGGTGGAAGCGCAGCTTCTTCTCGTCGGCCCGGTTGGAGAGAAAGGCGATGGCGTCGCCCGCCGGGTTGAAACGCGGGGTGACATCGCTGGAGTCGCCGAAGGTCAGCCGCCGGGGCCGGCCGTCGGGGTGGGTCCACCACAGGTCGCTGAAGGCCTTGCGCTTGTCCTTATCGATCCGGCGAACGCTGAAGGCGATCAGATCGCCCTGGGGTGCCAGGTCCAGGTCGGTGATCACCCGGAGCTTGGCGAAATCATCAGCTTTGATTGTCCTCGACATCGTCGACCCGCTTTCGTTTGTTATATCTGTTAGATTGGTTCGGGTAGATTGTAGAACTCATCGACCGCCGGGCGCAAGTCTCATTTCTCTGGTCCCGCCGACAGAACGCTCGCGCCGAGCGACGGGATTGCGACCGGGCGGCCGCTCATCGGCCGTAACGGCGCGCCTTAGAGTTATCGCGGCTGATAGCGTTCAACTAGCCACCCACCTTTATTGCAACCACCGGAAACACATAAACATCAAACAAGCCACATTACCTGGTATTTCCCTCCGTATTAAGTTGACATCGCCAGTCCCCTCGTGCTATCGTACTTTAACCTCGTAGCTTGAAAATGGGAAAATATCCTTTTTGCTTATCTTTCTCTCTGCACAATACCTTCAACATCGTTCTGTTTTATCCGGCTGTGCAGCACCTCGATATAACCAACTGCACCCTCACAGCCGCTAAGCGCGCGTCGCCGATCACCCCGATTCCCGGTCCGCGCGCCAATCCGGGAGCGCACCGATGCCCAGACCCGGCGTCACGCTCGCGATCCTCCTCGCGACGCTCTGCGTCGGCGCGGCGGCCCAGGCCCCCGCCGGTGAAGAAGTACCGCGCAAGAGCGGCGTCGCGCCGGTTTCCGGTTTCGTCTACGACGAGAGCGGCGCCGTCGTCGAGGGCGTCGTGGTGATCCTGGAGTCGCGCTCCGGTGATGAATACCGCTACCAGCAGATGACCACGCCGGCCGACGGCCACTACTTCTTCATGGCCCCCGCCGGCGAGGGCCGGCTCAGCTGCGTCGTCGACAATGAACTCATCCAGCGTTTCGGTGACGAGTACGGCCTGACCCTGCGCGAAAACGTCGCCGTCTACCGCAACCTGATCATCGACGATCTGGCCCCCTGGGAACCGCCCCCGGTCGAGCACCCCCACGAGGTCGTCGAAGAGCCCTACGAGCCGCACACACCCAAGGATCTGGCGCACAAACCACATCTGCGCCTGCCCCTCCCCGAACCCCCTCCCGGTCCCGGTCCCTTCCACGTCCATCTGGGCGGGGGCTATCCCTTCGTCGGCGAGCTGGGCTTCGGCTACCGCTTGCACGAGGACGGCTACCTCAACCTGATCGCCGACCTGGTCTACGCCCCGAGTGAGGAGTACATCGCCCAAACCCTGGACCCCGCCGTCACCCTGGACTACGACCTGTTCCTCGGCGAGACCTGGTGCCTGCACCTCGGCCTGGGCCCGGGGGTTTTCTTCCGTACGGACCAGACCCTGTTCATCCTCAAAGCCAAGGGCGGCCTGGCGCTGCGCCTCTCACCCCGCTGGGCGCTGAGCGCCGGCGTCGACTACTTCCCCGTGATCGGCGACATCTTCTTCGGCCGGGCCCTCAACGTCCGCGCCGGGGTGGAGTTCTTCTTCTAGCCGATTCCCTCGACGCTCCGGGGTCCGCCTCCAGGAACGGCTACGAGCGCCTCGCGACCCGGATACGTTTACCCCGCCCCGGTGGATTATCGGGGTTCCCACGGCCCCCCGGGCTGCGTAACGCGCAAATAAGTGCTATTATTACACAGTCGGGACGCCGAGCGCCTGCAGCGGCCCGACGGCTTCCACGGCCCGCTGGGAACCCGCCCCGCCGTGACGAATGGCGGACGGCAACAGCCGGGGCGCCGAGCGCCTGCAGCGGCTCGACGGCTTCCACGGCCCGCTGGGAACCCGCCCCACCATCGACGAATGGCGGACGGCAACAGCCGGGACGTCGAGCGCCTGCAGCGGCCCGACGGCTTCCACGGCCCGCTGGGAACCCGCCCCGCCGTGACGAATGGCGGACGGCAACAGCCGGGACGCCGAGCGCCTGCAGCGGCCCGACGGCCGGCGGGATATGGCTCCCGATGCGCCAGGTGATCGCTGAGAACCGCTCCGCCTTCAACTGGTCCTGAACCCGGATATCTGGAACCACCCGTTTCGCCGCTCACCCGTCGCACCCGATGGAACCTCGATGAAACGTCTCCACGCCAGCCTGATCATCGTCAGCGCCCTCAGCGTGCTCGCTCCGCTGGGCTGCGTGATAGACCTGCTGGGCCTCGCCGATGAAACCTACGGCGGCGAGGTCGGTCCCGAGGGCGGCGAAGTCTCGGGCTACGGCGTGACCCTGATCTTCGAGCCCGGCGACCTGCCCTGGCCCATCGAGATCGAAATCGACCGCTGGGACAACCCCAAGCCGCTGCCCGACGGCTTCAGCCGCGTCGGCACCCCGGTCAAGATCAGCCCCTTCGGCCAGATCGTCAACGGCTCCTACGAGATCCGTTGGGACGTCGCCGATATCTCCGCCGACGGACCCTACTTCGTCTTCATCTGGGATACGGTCAATGCCGAGTACCAGCTCGGCGGCGTGGGCTATGAAACCCTCGAGGTCTCCGGCTACGGTCATTTCCTTCACAACATGACCCTGGCCGTCTGGAACGGCGACGGGCGTCGGCAAAACTCCAGTCCGGCCCGCGGCCGCCGTCCGCAACCCCTGGCCTTCATCGACGGCCACGACGCCGTCTTCAACCTCAACCTCTACGAGGCCGGCGGCGGCGCGCCCCTCGACGGCGTCGTCATCGACGTCGGCCTGCAAACGGGCTCGCCCAACGACGGCTGGCACCTGGTCAGCGGCGACGAGATCAGCGGCCTGCTGGCCAGCTATTCGGGCTACAACGGCTTCCAGGCCGACCGACAGTACACGACCACCAACGGCCGCAGCGCCGTGGAGCTGGTAGCGCCGAACACCGGCTACCAGAACGGAGCCGGGACGGCCGTCGACGGCCTGGTCTACCGCCTCGACTTCTACTACCAGGATGAGTTGATCCGCGATCACTACTTCATCGAGCTGCCGGCCAACGACGATCCCTACGAGGAATACTATCTCGAGCTGCCGCTGCGCGGCGACTACCAGCACGGCGATCCCGACGACGACGGCGAGGGCTCGCCCCCCGACGCGCAACCGCAGAAAACCGCCCCGGCGAACGGTGACGAGATCGACACCACCCGGCCGACCTTCAGCTGGAACTCCGTCGACGACGCCGACCGTTATAAACTGCTGCTCAGCGGCGACGAGCTGGAGCTGGAGATCGCCCCCATCACCGACGAGTACTTCACCTACTCCGAACCGCTGACCCGGGGCGCCGACTACCAGTGGACCGTCCTGGCCGGCAACGCCGACGGCTGGTGCGGTCAGACCCCGGAGTGGTGGAGCTTCCGCGTCGCCGAAGACGCCCAAGGCAACCGGGATCCCGAACCGCCCGCCGCCGTCTACCCCCCCGACGGGGCCGACTACGTTCCCGTCGACGCCACCCTGGAGTGGAGCTGCAGCGACCCCGACGGCGACGCCCTGACCTACGATGTCTACCTGGGGCTCGACCCCGACCTGGACGCCACGGACCGCATCGCCGACGACATCGGCGGGACCAGCTTCCAGCCTCCGGTCGAGCTCGAGTTAGCCACCCTCTATTACTGGAAGGTGGTGGCCTACGACGGCAACGGCGGCGACACGGAGAACACCTCGTCGACCTGGAGCTTCCAGACCGTCGACGAGGGGCAGGATACCCCGCCCGAAGCGCCGAGCCTGATCGCCCCGCCCAACCATGCCGACGACGTCCCGTTGCGCCCGACCTTCGAGTGGAGCGCCGTGCGGGACGGCGGCAGATCGCAACCTCGACCGTACCTGGGCTCAACCCCCGCTCCCCTGGCGCCGGCCGACGACTACCAGCTCCAGGTCGATAACGACGTCGACTTCAGCAGCCCGGTCATCGACGAGGTCGATCTCGAGGACACCAGCTACACCCCGACGGCCGATCTCGCCGAGGGGGTAACCTACTACTGGCGCGTCCGCGGGGAGAACGTCTACGGCCTCGGCCCCTGGAGCGCGGTCTGGGACTTCACCACGGAAAGCGACTGGTTCCTGGAAACCGTCGACGACGGCACCGAGATCCTCGGCACCACCTCCCTGGCCCTGGACTCCAACGGCCGACCCCACATCTCCTACACCGACAACAGCAGCGGCGAGTTGATGTACGCCCACTGGGACGGCGCATCCTGGCAGCTCGAAGCCGTCACCGGCGCGGTGGGTCGCAACTCCTCCCTGGCCGTCGACGCCGCCGACCGCCCCCACATCTCCTTCCACGACACCACCAACAACGACCTGATGTACGCCAGCTGGAACGGCTCGACCTGGGAGATCGAGACCGTCGACTCCCTCTGGCACGTCGGCCAGAGCAACGTCCTCCAGCTCGACTCCCTCGACTACCCGCACATCATCTACAACGATATCACCAACGGCGATCTGAAGTACGCCTACTGGGACGGCGCCGCCTGGAACACCAGCCTGGCCGATTCCGGCGCCGACGCCGACGGCATCTCCCTGGCGCTGGATTCCAGCGATCTGCCCCACGTCACCTACCACGATTACGAGAACGACTTCCTCGTCTACACCTACAACGACGGCGCCGATTGGCGCATCGAGCTGGTCGATTATTCCAGCAACACCGGCTTCTACACCTCCCTGGACCTCGACGCAGCCGACCGGCCCCACGTCACCTACTCCGACGACAGCTACGACGTCATCCGCTACGCCTACAAGGACGGCACCTGGCAAATCGAGACCGTCGCCTCCGCCGGGGTCACCTACACCAGCCTGGAGCTCGATTCCAGCGGAACGCCCCACGTGATCTTCGATTGGCAGGGCCTGCAGTACGCCTATCTGGACGGCGACTGGGTCATCGAATACGTCGGCGACAGCGGTACCGAGCGCTTCGACCTGGAGCTCGACGGCGCCGACATACCCCACGTCTCCTATTGCCGCGATTCGATCCAGCTGCGCTACGGCTACCGCAACCCCTGACCGGCGACCGCCGAAACGCTCACTACAACACTAAACGACGGGCCTCGAGGCCCGTCGTTTTGGCTGGTGACTGGAACTGAGCAGCGAACCCTCGTCGGCCGAGCCGGCCCGACCGCTTTGGCGACGACCCGTCCCCCGGAGCGCCTCAGATGCTGGTCGCGGTTTCGTCGTCAGGCGCGCTCTCCGGCTCCGCCGCGGGCTCCTCCCCGCCGAACCGCTCCTCCAGCTCGGCTCCCAGGCTGCCGAAGGCGGCCAGCATTTTGGCCAGAGCCAGGTACTGCTCGATCTCCTCCCGGGTGAAGCGCCGTCGGGCGTCCTCCTCCAGGCGCAGGCGGCTTTCGGCGCCGCTGAGGCCGTACTCGGTGACGTCGAGCACGAGCTCGTTGAAACCAACGAGGGGTAGACGGCTCAGCGGTTCGATCTCGATCCGGGCCAGACCGAACAGCGGCAGCTCATTGGTCAAGTAGAAACGCATGGCACCTTCGGCTGTGCCCGTGGCCAACACGACGCAATCCGTCGGACTGCCGAGGACGTCGACGCTCTCGCGCCCGGCGTACTGGAGAGGTGATGTCGTCGTCTCTTCCAGCGTGTCGAACTCCAACCCCTCGAGCTCCTCGGCGAACTGCTCCTGCAGAGTCGCCCCCAGCTCGAGCAGCTCGGGCACCTCGTCGACCCACAGATCGCGCAGGGAGTAGAGATCGACCTCGTACCCGTGACTGCGGCCTCCCGCGCTCAACTCGACGATCAGGCGCCGGAAGGGGTCCAGCAACCGCTGGAGCTCGGCGCAAGCCTCCCGGGCCAGGGCGGGGTCGTAGTCCTCGAACAGCTCGTCGTACTTGTGGGGCTCGGCCGTCGCGGAGTTGAACAGCCGGGGTTTATCGATACGCTCGCGCAGCTCCTCGTTCATCAGCAGCAGGGCTTCCTCCTCGACGAGGACGGCGCCGGTGGTGGTCTCGCTTCCGCCGTCGGTCAGGCTGCCCTCCAACCACAGACAGGATTCCTCGCCGTAATCCTCCGCCGTGGTGAAGGCCAGGTGGAACTCGAACCCCTCGAGGCCTTCAATCTCGCTCAGATTTGAGACCCCGTAGCTGATCCATTGTCCCGCCGCAGGTATCCGCGGGTCTTCCTCGCCGCAGCCGACTAGCAGCGTCAACATCGTCGACAGCATTACAACCGTGACCAATGACAGCTTGCGCCGCACATCAACCTCCTCTGCTCCGTAGTTAACAGCGACCGGAGACCGACCGCCGAGCTGGTTTCTTAGATACACTCCTTGACCTTAATGGCTGGTACGAGAGTGAACGCATCCGTAGGCCTGCGGTTTCACCTGCCCCGAGCCCACCGACCAGTTAACGGCGCGGAGCGCCCCCATTTTGTGTATCCCGACGGCGGGGGGTCGGTGGTCGGACCTCGGCACGCTCGGCGGCGGGGGCGCTCCACCGGCTAGGGTCTAACGTCTTCCCAAGGCGTCACAGTTAGGCTGTCGGGTTCGAGGGTCAGGAGAATGTCGTCGGGGCCGGTAGCCAGCCGATGAAGCTGGTCGGCGTTGCCGATCCACAAGTGGCGTGTGTAATCGCGGGGGACGGCCGGGTAGTGGGAGACATAGTAATTGAGCAGCCAGAAACCGTTGAGGTGAAAAACGGAGTAATAGGGCTTGGTGTAAGCCGGATTGAGCAGGTAGAGGGTTCCTCCTGGCTCCAACTGGTGCTGATAGGGATCGAGTTGCTGCAGCAGGTGTCGAGCGTCACGACCGTTACGGCTCATCAGGGCGGTTTTGTGGACCACGCCGTAGAGGTTGACGGCCATCAGCAGGCCCAGCAGGCCGGTCAACAACCGGCGGCGGTTGGTGGATGATTTTCGGTAGAGGGTATAGAGGCCGAGGGCGGCGAGAATGGCGAAGACGGGCAGGCTGTTGTAAGCGTAGAGCTCGCTGATGTGGTTTAGCAGGAAGTGAGGGACCATCGAACAGGCCAGCAGGGCGGTCATGACCCATACTAAGCGATGGCGGCCGTTGCGACGCAGGCCGAGGATGATCAGGGTCAGCAGCGCGAGCAGGACCAGCAGGCCGCCGCCGAAGATCGGCCAATCCCCCCGGCGCAGGGCCATGATCAGTTGATCCGATGGCAGGGGTGTCAATACGGCGCCCAGCAGGAGCAGCGGGCTGAGGAGCTGCCGCAGGCTGAGGTTCAGGAAGGTGCCGACCGCAGCGTCGCTGGTCGCCTCAACCCGCAGCAGAAAATAGGCAACGGTGAGTGCGGCGAAGGGTAGCAGGAACCACAAAACGCGGCGGTTCTGCCTGTCCTTGAAGGCGTAGCAGGCGATGACGACGGTCACGGCGCCGAGGAACCCCAGGGCGTTCTCCCGGCAGAGCAGGGCGGCGAAAAACAGCAGGACGGCTCCGGCCGCCCGGCCGATACGCGGCGCACCGGGCGGCGACTTCCACAGGGCGCGATAGAGCAGGTAAACGGAACCCCAGCCCGCCAGGGTCATCGCCAACTGGGGAAAGGTGTCCAGGGAATAGAGGGGGTGGACAACGATTTGGGCCGTCAGGGTCCAGAGCGCGGCGCCGAGGGCCGCACCCCTGGGCAGCGCCAGGTCTCGCACCACCCGATAGACCAGCAGCCCCAGACCGAGGTGCAGCAATAGGTGGACGAGGTTGACCGGCCAAACCGCGGTGCCCCAGAGGTACTGGACGGCGTGGGTGAAGACGAGCATCAACGGGCGGTAGTAGGCGGGACTGAAGGGATGGTGCTGGGTGAGATAGGCGAAGAAGCCGGGTGCGGGCCGGTCGTGCAGCAGAAGGAAATCGTCGGCGAAACGGCTCTGGGGCAAGATCAGGAACAACAGGACCAGGAACACGGCGCAGGCGGCCAGGATCCAGACGACGAGGTGTCGGGATGCCTTGGGGGCGGGGGCGGGAGGGTCAGTCGCGGGCATGGCTGGTTTCGGGTTGATTGTTGGACGGAGTGGGCTGGTTATCGCACGTTAAAGCAGCGGGCAACGAGGAACTAGTGATGGCGCCGCGATGTTACAGGTGAGCGAGCATCAAACGCGAATGCGCCTGTCGAGTTCACCTCGATGAAAAGGCTTAACTGCACTTGCAGCAGCCGGATGAGACAATCACACGATTTGGATGAGGAGCGGACCGCTTCAGCGGGGGGATTGCCTCCCTTGTCCGCAAACTACTTTGACAGTAACCGATTTGCTGACTTCTCCGAGCAGGGCAGCGCCTGTGTATGTCCGTCCGTACCGTCGTGTTGCAGTTAGATGGTTTGGCGGACCGATTTTAACTATACCACCCGGCACTTTGCCGCCCTCTTCGAAGGCGGGAGAGATAAACTACTCCAAACTTACACAAGAACTTATCATTGGAATCAACTGTTAGTACGGCATCTCACACGTTTCTTGACCGTGCGAGCATCAGTTTTGCCGACCGCCCAGGTCACCCGGTGGAGGAGCAGTCCTAAATTGTTTTAGGGATACCCTAACGCCCATGGGTCGTCATATGTGTGATTGTCTTGTCTTCACGAGAGTTAACGGGATGCCGTCATGTCACGAGCAATGGAGGCGCTGTGGCCGCCGGATCAAAGAGTAATCCTGACAGGCACGTCAAGTGTGCGAAGTGTAACTTTCGCTATCAGTAGAGGTTAGGTGACGGGCGGCGGATGTGCGAGCGCCGTAGAACAGCGCGAGTTGATCGACGCGCTGTTGTGGCTTGAAGCAACCGCGGCCCGAGCGGCCAAAAAGTCGGCGTCCATCCCAATACGCTCGCCAAGTATTATCGTATCATTGGCGAGCGTATCGCCGCCGATCGGGAGGCCGAGCTGGGCTCGAGCTTCTAC
>WJLX01000167.1 GCA_014728225.1 Candidatus Coatesbacteria bacterium
ACGATGACTTCCTTGTCACCGTCGGCGCCCGTGGAGTTATCGGCACCGTCACGGGCCACGCCGACGAAGCGCAGGCCGGCGGTGTCGGCGCCGGGGACCAGGTAGCCGTCGCCGTTGAGGCAGACGAGGGCGCCCTTGTAGATTGTCGTCGACGTCGCCACCGGGAAGGGCAGTTGCCAGCCGGCGGCGAAGCGCTCGTCGTAGCGGTTGGCGGTGAGAGCCATGTTCCTCGCTTTCGTTTCGCCCGCCGCGGGCGGGCGCTGGAGTGTTGACAAAGGTCGGGGCCGTCCGCCCGATGGCGGCACGTTTTTTTGCTAGCCCCCGGCCGGCGTCGCCGGGGCCCGGGGGTAAGAACACGCGCCACCGCCTCGGGCGAAGTGGTGTTCGCAGGTACTGGTCGTCTAAGGCGGGTTAGTCCTGGAGGGTAGCTTGCGGGATGTCGCGGCGGGCGGGGTTATCCAGGTAGTAGGCCAGTTCGCCGGGTTTGAGGTCGAAGCGCCGCGCCACGGCGGCCAGCTCGTCATCGACGTTGCCGCCGGGGGCGGGCCGGGTGGCGGCTCCCAGGCGGACCCCGCGCCGGCGATAGGATTCCAGCAGGAGACGGCGATCTTCGTCGGTGGGCAGGGCGGCGGCCAGGCGGTGGACCCGGTCGCGCTCGCCGGGGGGCAGCTCACCGTCGGCGACGAGGTCGTCGAGCCGTCGTTCGAGCTCGTCATGCCGGACGGTTGCCAGGGCGCTGAGGAGTCGGCGGTTCTCGCCGCGCAGGGCGGCCAGCTCGACGGCCAGGCGACGGTCGCCGGCCAGGGTGACGAAGGGCTCCTGCTTGCGGACGTGGGGTTCGGTGACCAGGCTGACCTCGAGCAGGGCTTCCTCCCAGAAACGCCCGCCGTCGTCGGCCAGGGGCCCGAGGGCCAGGGAGGTGTAGCGGATGGAGCCGTTGTCGATCAGCTCGGCCACCTCGGGACGGGTGATTTCGAGCACGGCGTAGAGGCGGTCACCCTCGGGGGAGAGCTCGAGGTCGGCCACCCAGCCGGCGTTGGCGGTGGGTTCGGTCTGGTGGCCGAGGGGCACGGGGATGCGCACTCCGGCTGCGGTGGCTTCGACGAAGGCCTCACGCCAGCGGCGCAGGCGCTCGGCGTCGAAGCTCAGCGGGCCGTCGGGGTGCTCGTAGTCGCCGACGCGGGCGATTTCCTTGCGATAGCGCCGGGGGTGTCCGGCGTCGTTATCGTCGGCCGGCAGGGGGTTGAAGGGGCTCAGTCGGGCCATGGTCCTCCTTAGGAATGAAAAAAGACGCCATAATGGCGCCTTTAGCAATCCAAGATGTATAGTGCTATTCGTTTTTACCGGACCTTGAAAGTTGCAAATTATAAGGTTTGCATAGTATTTCTTTAATTTCCATACCTAATGATGGGTAAAATAACATTTTACTTCTTGTTGCAGTAGCAACAATTGCAGTATCTGAACAAGCAGATATCACTATCTCATTATCATCAAATTTATTTGCATCGCGAACCATCAATATAGCTTCAACGCATAGTATCATACCACCACCAAACATGCGTAGAGTTTCTATTATTGCACGTCTTTTCGGTTCCATACCCTCAGGTACAGCAATGTCAGAAAAACTTGGGTTTGCTGATAATACTTCATACCCTAAGTCTTTTATATTATTTAAGCCCTCATATCGTTTTTCATTATCCTCTTCATTTAATGATCCAAATGGGTATGTTACGACGATAATTCTACTTTTTAATTCCGGATGAGTCTCATGAATATGAGCAGGTCCGTCACCTTTGCTTGAAAAAATAACAGCTTTATAATCACATGATGACATGTATTCGGCAATCAGATCCATTGTCTGGATCAAATTATCTTGTCCTTCATTAGTGTGATAAAGGATACTATTCATAAAATGGGTCTTTCCTTTCGTTAGCAAGCCTTATCACAAATTGCATAAATTCTAAAGCGTTTGTTGAAATAGGGTTTAATATTATTTGCGATGCAGATACTTCATCACCCCGAATATAATAGTCAATATGATATTCTGCACAATCTCTACATTTTTGATAGTCTGCTATCCCTTTATGGCAATCCAAAGATATTCTAGATCTATCACCATGCTTTAATCTATAAAACTTAAACAAAACTGTTGGAATAAATACTTTAAAGCTTTCAGCTACTTCATCGATTGTAATTCGCCAAAAAACACTATTAGAAAATTCAATCCAGTCATCTGCATGAATACGATATAATGACTTATTTAGCCCTCTTTTGCGAAATGCAAATACTTCAAAGTTTTTAGTATTAGTAAATAATTTAAACCACTTTTTTTCTACTGCATTTATATAGCTCATTAGGCTGAACAATAAAAAAGGGTTTGACCACAATCAAACCCTTTTACGACTTGTTGATCACCTAGCTGCTTACTTTCTTCCCGAAATAAGTACTCTTCATATGTACCCATTGCTAGGAAAAAAGCATCAGGGAGAATAGTATCGAAGTATCCAAGGATGTAAGCTTCGTGTAAGGCGCTTATCTCTTCTCGTATGAGTTTTCTCCCGAAAACCCTAGCGAGTTCTTCTTCGACGTATTCGAAGAGTTCTGAATTCTGTGTGTTCACACGATCATGCCGTATTGGCTTGATCAAGTTGCCTCCTTGTTTTTCGTTACAGAAGCGCAATACAGTTTAGCACAGTTATTTCAGGCGTGCAAGATTTTTGACGCCGACCATAATCTGTAGACATCGCGGCGACATTGGACAATAATCCGCTTACGCTGGGCCTTCGTCGTCGTCGTCGGCCGCGCCTTGCGACAGCGGCACACCGAGCTCCTCGGCGAGCTGGTCGACGGCGGGGTTGACCCGGCCGGCGCGGATGAGCTCCAGCACCAGATCGCGGTACAGCTCACGCCGTGAGCCGGCCAGGGTGGCCAGGGTCAGGCGGGGCCGGGCCTCGGGGTAGCCGTTGAGGGCGGCCAGGGGCTGGAGCAGGCCGGCGGAGATCTGCTCGGTCAGCTCGCGGCCCAGACCGTCGATGGTCAGCAGGAAGGTATTGAGCTGCTCCCGGGCCAGGGCCTGGCTGCCGCGTTCCCCGGCCTGGTAGAGGGCCTTCTCGGGAACGAACAGGCTGGCGGTCAACATGCGGGTCAGGTAGTCGCACCATTCGATCAGTGGTCCGATCTCACCGCCGGCCTCGAGGCGCTCGATCTCCCAACCGGGGCGTCCGGCGTCGTCGGGCTGGGGCAGGGCGACGGCGGGATGCTCGGAGTTGAGCCGCTTGGCCAGCTCGAGGGCCCGGCTTTCGTTGGCCGGGACGGGGTTGCCGGCGGCGTCGATTTCCAGTTCGGCGGGGTAACGCACCACCACGGGGGGCAGGGCGCGGCGCTCCAGCCAGCGGTTGCCGTAGAGCACGGCGTAGGTCAGGGCCTTCCAGAAGGGCCAGGCCGGGGTCAGGTGGCTCTCGCCGTAAGGGTCGCCGAATTCACCGCCGTGGATCAGCCACAGGGCCCGAGGGCTTTCGAGCTCGACGGCGCCGTCGGCGCCGCGCCAGCACAAACCGTTGACACGGCCGGTCTCGTCGGTGAGGGCCTCGCAGGCCGCGGGCTCCAGGGCCCGGGTCTCGACGGGCAGCAACCGCTTGTCGGCGCTGTCGAAGACCACCTCGAGTGCGGCGAAGCCGAAATCCAGGCTGGTCAGGGCCTGCTGCAACAGGCGGCGCCACAGCGGACGGAGCAGCTCCTTGAGCTCCTCGGCCAGGCCGTCGTCGGCGGCCTCGACGTCCCACTCGGCTGCCACCAGGGGGCCCTTGATGACGTTGAGGCAGGCGGCCACCAAGCCGTGACGGCGCATCCGCTTGAGCACGCTCAGGGAGGGGCGCGAGGCCGACGGCGCGGTCCGTCCGCCGGTGGCGACCCGGGGCCGGGGTTGGACTGCGGAAAGTCGGGTGCGCTTGCGGCGCTTGAAGAGGGGCACAGCAACTCCTTTTCACTGGGGTTCAACCGAGGCCCAGGGCGGCGGCCAGGCCGTCGTCCCGGTCCAGGCCGAGCTGCTCGTCGTGAAGGGGCGGTCGTTCCACGCCGCGACCGGCGGCCAGCTCGCAGGCGTAGCCCAGGGCGTCGACGAGGTCGTCGTGACGGCCGTGGGGGAAGGCCAGCAACTCTTCTACCAGCGGACCGGACTCCGTCGGCAGCCAGAGGCGTCCGGCGGCGAGGTGGGCGGCCAGAACGTTGGCCCGCAGCAGCTTGCCGCCCCGGGGCCGCAGACCCACGACGGGCAGACCCTCGCGGCGACGCAGCTCCTGGACGGCGGCAGTCTGGTAGGCCACCTGCTCGACGCCGACCAGGCTTACCCGGCGGCGCCGGGCCAGCGCGGCGATCAGTTGCAGTTGGGCGTGGAAGTCTAGGCGGGCGCGCCGGGCCTCGAGGACGTACCAGTCACCGTCGGCGGCGACACCGAGGACCACGGCGGCCAGGTAATCCGCCCCGCCCAGGGCCAGGTCGACGGCCAGGACGCGGAAGGCCGTCGGCGGCTCGACGGGCGGTCGGCGCAGGTGCTCGGGGTTGAAGAACGTCCCGGCGGCTGGGCCGACGTCGTTCTGGTACTGCAGGGCGAAGGCCGTGGGCCCCAGCTCGCGCCGCCGTTGCTCCAGGCGTTCCAGGGGCCAGCGGGCGGGGAACAGCGGCGCGCCGTCCTCGCCGATGGCGCTGCGGCTCGATTCGTTGGTCGGCAACCCCAGCTTGAGCGCCCGGCCGTACAGATCCAGCGGATGTTGCCGGGTGCCGACGAGATGCAGAAAGGCGCCGGGCAACAGCGTCGGCGTCAGGGCGTTGGTGAACCAGTGCTCCAGGCTCTCCCGGACCCGCTGGGTGGCGGCGTTCTGCGGGACGACCAGGTCGTCGGCCACCACGCCGTCGTGGTGCCGACCGACGAGGGCCTGTCCGCTGCCCGCCGCGGCCAGGGTCGGTTCCTTGCGGGCCGAGCTCCGCGCCGCCGACAGCAGGGCCTCCCGGGTGGCCCGGGCGATGACGGGTCCGCTGTTCAACCAGGTTGGTTCGGGGCGACTCAACACCTGGGTGATTTCGGCCAGGATCAACTCGGCCTGGCGCGCCGTGCGCGAGACCACCAGCCAGCCGCCGTCGGGCCGGAAGAAAACCCGATGGGCCAACAGGCCGACGGTCACTGTGGTGGTCTTGAAGAAGCCCCGCGGCGCCAGGATCAGCGCTCGGGGCTCACGCTGGACCAGTTCGAGCCATTCGCGGTGGAAGGGCTCGAAGTCCCGCTGCGGATACAGGCAGCAGCGCAGAAAGGCCCAGGGGTTTCTCCTCAGCAAAAGCTGCAGCAGTCGCCTTTGCAGATCACGCGGCAAGCCCCGCAGCCGCCCCCAAACGCTCATTCCCCGTCGCGGCGATGCTCATCTTCGGCCGCGGTCAACTCCTCCAGGCGGTCGAGCAGCTCCTCGGCGACGCCACCCTCGGCGGTCCCGTCTTCGGCCGTTGTCTCGAGCTCCTTGAGCAGCCGGGCGGCCTCGAGCAGTTCCCTGGGCTTGGACAGGCTCAGCTCGCCCTCCTCGACGGCGTCGACGGCGCGCTCCAGCAGACGGCGCAGCAGTAGGCGCAACAACTCAGCCGACATGACGCAGGCGACCGGCGCTGGGTTTGGAGATTTCATAGAACAACCCCTTGATGCGCACGTTGCGTTTGCCCGAGGCGTACCAGCGGTCGGCGTCGCGCCACATGAAACGGTAGACGGCCGTCGCCCGGCGCTCCACCTCGGTGGCGGGCAGCTCGGGAAGCTCATCGGCGACGGCGTTGCGAATCTTGTCAAGGGGCCAGACTCCAGGAGGCAAGGCGGGCATTGGGGCCTTTCGATTGAGTTTCGTCCGTCGCGGTCGTCACTGCTGTCATAGGGATATGATACAAGGGTGGAGGGACAAGAAACGCTTCTCGCCCTCCACCCCTTTTTACGGATTGAGCCGCCCGGTTTATAACGCTGTTTTCATATTCACTTCATTATCTGTGGATAGCCAGATGGTCATATCATCATATTGCGCGCCCGGCGCAGCAGTTGGCTCAGGCGGGGCTGGGAGATGCCCAGCCGTCGGGCCACCTCACGCTGTCGATAACCGCGCAGGTAGTACAGCGTCACCGCCAGGTGCAGCCGCTCATCGAGGCGCCGCAATCGGCGCTCGACCTCCAGTTTGACATCCAGCCACTCCTCCACCGCCTGATGGGGCGAGGTGCTGCCCCCCCGGCGCACCAACTGCTCGAGCTGCACCGCCCCCACCGTGTACAGATAGGCCAGGGCGCGCGGGTAGAGCCGCAACAACGTCTTCAGATTGGCTTCCTCGACCGACTCGATCATCCAGTCTCCTTTCCTTTTCCGGGTCATCATAAATACGTCTTGACATCCCCGGTCACGCATCCTATAGTGTTCATACATCAGCTCAGCTTATGCAACAGACATCATACTTGTATCATGCGCGTCTGTCAAGGCTGGTCAGCCTGACACCGTCAACGCCCGCCCAAGGATCAGCGATGGAAACCCTCGGACAACGCATCAAGCGCCTGCGCGAAGGGCTCAACCTCCGCCCCGCCGAACTCGCCCGCCTCGTCGGCGTACCGCCCCAGTACATCGACAACTGGGAGAATCGCGGTCACCGCCCCAGCCCCCGCTACCTCGGCGCCCTGGCCGAGGTCCTCGGCGTCTCGGAACATGAACTCCTCACCGGACGCCGACCCGACGCCCGCCGCTACGAGGAGCTCAGCCTGCGCGAGCTCCTCGAACAGGCCGAGCTCGCCGCCGCCGCCCTCCCCGGCTACGAAGTCCGCAGCTTCCCCCTCTTGGGCGAAATCGCCGCCGGAGCGCCCCTCGAAGCCGAAACCGCCGATACCACAACCCTGACCACCCACGTCCCCCGCGGTACCGCCGACAACTGCTTCTTCCTCCGCATCAACGGCGACTCCATGGCCGGCGACGGCATCCTCACCGGCGACCTCGTCCTCATCGACCCCAACTTCGACCCCCACGCCGTCAACGAGGACTCCATCTACGCCGTCCAGCTCGACGAGGCCGACGTCACCCTCAAGCGCCTGCGCCGTGTCGAAGATACCGTCTGGATGATCAGCTCCAACCCCCGCATCCCGCCGATGCCCCTCGACGGCGAACGCTACGCCCAGGCCCGCCTGCTGGGCACCGTGGCCAAACTGGAGCGCTATTATTAGGGATACATGATGGAGAATACCTTTACCATTAATGGGGGTGGGTGAACTAACAAGGTAAACACTTCATCCATCCAGGAGGAGCTGCTGCTGTTTCAGGATAGCGAACAACTTATCGCCACGCTGACCAGCGGCTTCATGCCCGATGGTGAAATGCCGACTACCGGTTTTCTTTCACCAACCGAGCACTTTACAAACATTCCGTAACCCAGAAGAGGGAAGAGATTACCTATCAACACAGGAAAAATTGGCGCTTAGATACAATAACAGGCTACGCCGTCAACTCTTAAAAAAGTAGCTTGACAAGAGTTTTAGGCATCATTCTATGCCGTATAGGACTACTAACCTTAGTTATTGACTTAACTCAGCGACGACCTGTGTGTATATATGTTCTAGGTATCATAATAAATGTAGTAGGTACAATATTGATCATCTTTGGGCTCAGTCGAACATACTCCATTTCCATCCAGACAAACTCTGGAACGATAATCCCTCACATTCCCTATAACACGGTGACAGCGGAGGTATTCCTGGTTCTTTTGATGGCCGCTGTCGAGGGAAAGCAAAAGGGTCTGGACGGTAACGACCTGATGAAATACGTCCGGGATAACTGTTTGACTCTACTTGACGCCTACAATAGAGTCTCTCGACAAGGTGGTTAGGATCAAGTATTGACCTTTTCAAAGGGCGGTTCAGGGGCGCGTCTTAAACCTTTGAGATACCCGGAGGGGCGGCTGTCACCAGCCGCCCGCTTTACAGAGCGCCAGACGGGTATGAATCAGCCACAACATAGGACCGGCACACGCTATTTAAATCCCGCCCCTGCGTTAGCTACGGCTCAATCGCTCCGCTCCGGCGAGCACCGGGGTCTTGTGCGACGCCTTCCCCTCTGCTAGACTTAACACCCTATCCTGTACCGAACCCAAGCCGTTAGGCAGTCTCACCCTTGGAGGGGAACCGATGGACAAACACACCATAGAGCATTTCTTCACCACCCTGGACTACGATTTCAACGAGCTCGAAGACCACGTCTGGGTCATCAACGCCGACCACGACGACTCGACTCTCTTGGTGATCAGTGTCGTCAACAGCCTGATGATCCTCCGGCTCAAGCTGGCCGAGGTTCCGGCCGACGGCGATGTCGACTTCTACAAGCAGCTGCTCAAGCTCAACATGGAGCTGCTCCACGGCGCCGTGGCTATCGATGCCGGCGATCTGGTGTTGGTCGATACCATCGAGCTGGAGGGTATCCACGCCGACGAGATCCACGCCAGTGTGATGGCCCTCGAGGAGGGCGCTCAGCTCGTCTACAAGACGGTCAAGGAAGGCTAGGAGCCTTCCTTTCTTATTCACCATGTCAACCGATATCGCGCAAAGGAGTAGCGATGGGAATCTTTAAGCGTCTGGGCGACATCCTCAAGGCCAACATCAACGCCCTGCTCGACAAGGCCGAGGATCCGGAAAAGTTGCTCAACCAGATGATCTACGAGATGGAGGAGCAGTACACCGAGGCCAAGAAGCAGGTCACCGTGGCCGTGGCCGATGAGAAGCGCCTCTACAACCAGTACAAGCGGGCCAAGAAGGAAGCCTTCGAATGGGCGGCCAAGGCCGAGGCCGCAATGAAGTCCGAACGCGAGGACCTGGCCAAGGAGGCCCTGGTCCGCAAGTCCACCGCCGCCGAGAACGCCCGCGGCTACAAGGAGCAGTGGACCAAACAGAAGCAGGTCACCGACACGCTGAAATCCTCCCTGCGCCAACTGCAGCGCAAGATCAGCGAGTGCAAGAGCCGCAAGCAGTTGCTGGTGGCCCGGGCCAAGCGCGCCGAGGCCCAGAAGAAGATCCATGAGACCCTCTCGGGGATCAACGATTCCGGGGCCTTCGCCACCTTCGACCGCATGGAGGAGAAGATCGATCAGCTCGAGGCCGAGGGCGAAGCCGCCGTCGACATGGCCGAGCTGGAGTCCGACAGCCTGGAGAAGGAATTCGAGCAGCTCGACACCGTCGACGTCGACACCCAGCTCGAACAGCTCAAGCAGGGTGACGCCACCTCGGACCTCGAGGATCTTTAAGTACTCCGCTTAACGGCAAAGGGGGCTCCTGTGGCCAAGGGCCCCCTTAAGCCACCCCGATAAGGAGCGCTATGGGCGACTCCCGCAATTCACGCTTCGCCGCCCTCAAGGTCAAGAAGCTGTTCGAGAAGAAGCTGGCCCGCCTGAACGAAGAGATCGAGCTCTGGGAGGACCGGCTGGAGAAGGCGCGAGGCGCCGAACGCCGGGACCTCGTCGCCGCCGCCGAGACCAAGCTGACCGAGCTGCACGAGGACCGGCGGGACATGCAGCACAAGCTGTCCCAGGCAGATAAGCTCGTCGCCCGGGCCGACGTCGAGGCTCCGCCCGAGCTGACGCCGACGGACCACGCCGAGCTTCTGCAGCGCGACCTCGAGGCCCTCGTCGGCGCGGACGCCGCCACCCGGCAGGAACTTGACGACGCCGCCCTGGAACAAGAAGCCGCGGCCGAGCTGGAACGGCTCAAGGACGGCGGTTCGGCCGACGACGACCTGACCGATCTCTGAGGACGGATCAGAGCTGGTGTAGAGGAGGGATGGTCAAGTCTTTGGCTGTCAGATACAACCGGTGGCCCTGTGTTCCCTCGCCCCGGCCCAGAACCCGACCTCGACCGTCGTCGGCGGCGATGAATTCGACATCGACCCATTGATAACAGCGTCTACGTCGATCAACTTCCGTCGGTCAAGATATCACTGAAGCTTGACACCGCTTACACGGTCACCTGCGAGGGTCCAGCTGTCTACAGCAACGAGACCGGCGCCGAAGCCGACCCGATGCCCGGCGTCGTTCTCTACTACCCCGGCCCGGGCGAGGACGGCTGGAAGATAGCTCATCAGATACTCGAAACGGGTGAATCGCTGAGCTTCCGCAGCTCCAACCATTCGGCCTAGTACTCCTTTCCTGATGCCTTCGTGCTGGACAACGTGATGTCGAGGACCGGTCGAAGCACCAACACCGGCGAGTTCATCCTGACCGTGCGCGAGAAGTAGACCGCAATCCAATCTGGAGGTTCCGTGAGCTGTTACTGCGGCGCCCGCCCCGGCGGACGGGGCAAGTTCGCCGTTTGCCTCTTCGTCGAAGACGGCCCGCGCAAACGCCTGCGCAGCGCCCTGGTCGCCGACACCGCCGCCGCACTGCGCTGGCTGGAGTTCGCCCTCGACGGCCAGCCCCTCGAGGCCCTCGGCGTCGTCGCTCCGCTGAGCTGGAGCTCCGACCACGGCCACTGGCGCGCCCTGGACCGCTACCTGCGCCGGACCTATCCCGAGCTGGCCCCCCGGTTGATCTCCCCCGCCTCACGCCGCGGCGCCACCGTCATCGCCGGCCCCCTGCTGGTCAACGAGCTGCGCCGCCGCCGAGCCGAACTCACCGTTACCGAGGTCCAGCCTCTGCCCGTCCTGCAGGCCATGGCCGACCTGGGCCGGGACATCCCCGTCCTGGAGACCGCCAACCCCAACCCCTACCTGAGCGACGCCGAGGTGGCCGCCTACTGCGCCTTCGCAGCCCACACCAGGCGCGACGGCTGGCTGGACCTCTACCGCGTCGTCGACGAGGACCGCCGCCTGCAGTACCCCTGCGGTTCCGTCGGCTGCCATTTCCCCACCCTGCGCGAGGATAGTTAACAATATGAGCAAAGCCCGTTACTGGATCTGCGGCTTCCTGCTGTTCGTCGTCGTCGCCGGGCTGGTGATGTTTCCCATGATGATCCGGGCCTTCGACGAGCAGGCCCGCATGCGCAGCCTGGAACCCGCCGAGCTGGACCACGCCTCCGCCGCCGACGGCGAACATCCCGGCTCCTTCAGCTACGGCGAGGGTGATTTCACCGTCACCGTCTCCGTGGTCGTCGAGGTCGCCGACGGCCGCATCGTTAGTATCGCCGTCACCGAGAACGAGGACCGTTCCCATCCCCAGAACGCCGAGGCCGTCCTGCCCCGGGTGATCGCCGAGCAGAGCCTGCGCGTCGACGCCGTCTCCGGGGCCACCACCACCAGCAAAGCCCTGCTCAAGGCCGTCGAGAACGCCCTCGTCGCCGCCGGGGCGACAGTCGTCGAGTAACTCGCCGCGGCGCCGGCGACCTTTGAAAAACAGCCCACCGCCAACCCGCACCGTTTTAGTTCTCGGGAGGGCCGGAACCGGCACGGTTTTTGCATCTCGGCGACCGTTGATGACGACGGCAACGCTTCGCCTCCGCAAAAACCGTGCCGGTTCCGGCCTGGCGGAAATCCGCCGGGACGCAGAGCTTTCTTCGGGCTGTTTTTCAAAGGTCGCACCGAATGGCAAAGCGAGCGGATCCAAGCTGATTGAAAGGAGGAAGCTAATGGATGTGTACCTGGGAGCCGATCCGGGGGGAGTTAATAAAACGGGTGTTGCGGTTTTCTCCCCACCCAGTACACTAGTATCCATGAATTTTAGTTCTGTTCAGGAAGCACTAAACTGGTATATTTCTCAAATAAAAACAGATAAAGCTATTGCCATCGGTATTGACGCGCCCCTTTCCTGGTCGATCGGACAATCCGGCTGGAGAAAACAAGATTTGCACATAAGGAGTAAATACTCAAAATACAGAAGTAGTGTTCTATGCACTAACTCATTACATGGTTCTTGTACTGTTCAAGGCCCATTACTAGCAATAGAAATCAAGAAACAATACAAGATTATAGCAATAACTGAAACTCACCCGAAGGTAACAATAGCAATATTAAATAATAGCTCTATGGCATTACCTAATCTGCGTTTCAACAGAAATGAACATAGACGCGACGCCGAACTCTCAGCCTGGATCGCCTTCTGCGGCTTCGCAAATCAACCCAATTGGCGTTGTTTGAATATGCAGCACCCAACTCCAAACGCACATTTCCCTGCTGGACCTGCTTGCTACTTCTTCCCCAGCTAAAGGATAAACCATGGCCCGCTACGCCGTCTTCGCCTTCGGCGAGGATCCCGCCTGCCTGCTGCACGCCCTGCTCTACGTCCGCGACTTCGCCGAGCGCGGCCATACCACCACCCTGATCCTCGAGGGCCGGGCCACGGCCACGGCGGCGGAGGCCTTCGCCGAGGGCGGCCACCGGCTGCACAACCTGTACGTCGAGGCCCTGGAGGCCGGCCTGGTCGGCGGTTTCTGCCTGGCCTGCAGCCGGCAGTCGGGAGCTTTCGACGATTTGACCGAGCAGGGGCTGCCGGCCCTGGACGAGCTGCTGGGCCACCCCTCCCCGGCGCGCTTCCGCGAGAGCGGCTGGGAGGTGCTGGTGCTCTAGCCGTCCAGGACGATATCGTCCAGGGGCGACCCATTAGCCCCGCCCGCCGGAATAGCGGATGCGTCTGGCGCAGGTCCTCCGCCCTGGACGGGCACCCCCCGGGTCGTTGATGGTTTTCAGCTAGTCTGATTGTTGGTCGATAACGAGAACCCGCCGCCCTTTTCCCGCGTATCCCTAACGTCTCCCATCTAAACGCCGCAAGAAGCGCCGCCATGCTAAGATCGATCCTCAGTCTGCTCCTCGTCACGGCCGTCACTTGTCCGGCCGCCTACCTGGTGCCGATGGACGAGGTCCAGACGGACCACCTCAAGGCCTACGGGGTAGCCTACTGGGTGCTCGAGCGGGGCGCCGAGTGCGAGTGGCTGCTCAACTACCGCGGCGGCAGTTGGCTGCTGCCCGAGCTCGAGGGCCTGAGGGAGCTGGCGGCGGTGCGCGGGGTGGCCCTCGAGCGCGTCGATCCCGGGGCCGAGGCCCGGATCCGCGCCGTCGTAGAACAGGAGAACATGGAGGCGGTCAAGCTGGAGAAGGCGCCCCGGGTGGCCGTTTACGCCCCCCCCGGCTACCAGCCTTGGGACGATGCGGTGATGCTGGCCCTGACCTACGCCGAAATCCCCTACGACCGCCTCTGGGACGACGCGGTCCAGGCCGGCGCCCTCGACGACTACGATTGGCTCCACCTGCACCACGAGGACTTCACCGGTCAGTACGGCAAGTTCGGCGCCAGTTATTACAGTAACGACTGGTTCATCGAGCAACGGCGGGAGTTCGAGGCCGCGGCGGTCGAGGCCGGCTTCGCCACGGTGCCCGAGCACAAGCTGGCCACGGCCCTGACCATCGCCGACTACGTCGAGTCCGGCGGTTTCCTCTTCGCCATGTGCTCGGCCCCGGCGACCCTGGACGCCGCCCTGGCCGCCCGCGAGCTGGACATCGTCGACCCCGTTCTCGACGGCACACCGCTCTCCCCGGCGGTCAACGAGCGCCTCGACTACTCGCAGTGCTTCGCCTTCACCGACTTCGAGGTCGTCACCGATCCCGACGTCTACGAGATCACCAGCATCGCCAGCCCACGGGACCGCGGGCTGCTGGACCTGCCCCAGGGCTTCCGCCCGACCTTCACCCTGTTCGAGTTCGCCGCCAAGTTCGACCCCGTGCCCACCATCCTGACCCAGAACCACCTCCGTACCATCCCCGGCTTCATGGGCCAGGACACGGCCTGGAACCTGGCCAACGTCCGGGACGCCGTGGTGGTGCTGGCGACCGTCGACGGCCTGGAGGAGGCCAAGTACCTCTACGGCGTGCGCGGCGCTGGGGCCTTCAGCTTCCTGGCCGGTCACGACCCCGAGGACTTCCAGCACTTCGTCGGCGATCCGCCCACCGAGCTGTCCCTCTACCGCCACTCACCGGGCTACCGGCTGATCCTCAACAACGTGCTGTTCCCCGCCGCGGAGAAGAAACCGCTAAAGACATAGCCCGACGGCACCGCCGGGCGTCGGAGTCGGGTTGGCAAACCCGGCTCTGCTCGTATCCCCACCGTCCAGGCGTGTCTAA
>WJLX01000168.1 GCA_014728225.1 Candidatus Coatesbacteria bacterium
CAGGGCGACCAGCCCGCGCACCACGGGCAGCAGGCGTGCGAGCTCCGTCTCGGCGTCGACGGGCTCGGCGCCGGGCCGGGTGCTCTCGGCACCGACGTCGATGATCGCCGCCCCGGCCTCGAGCATCGCCCGGGCGCGTTCCACGGCGGTGGCGACGTCGTCGGCCAGGCCGTCGCCGGAGAAGGAGTCCGCGGTCAGGTTGACGATGCCCATCACCAGGGGCTCGTCCAGGGTCAGGCGACGACCGCGCAGGTGCCAGACCGGCGCGGCGTCCCGGACGGCCAGGACCCGCTCCAGCTCGTCGGCCAGGGCGCTCAGGCCGAACTGTTGACCGCGCAGCTTGGCGCAGAGCTGATACAGTTGGGCCAGGCTGCCGCCGAGGATCACGTCGGTGGTCTCGGTCCGGCGCACCACCAGATCCTTGTGCACGGCGGCTTCGGCACCGACGACGAGGGCCTCCTGCTTGAGGATCGTCGCCGTGGCGAAGCGCAGCCCGGCCAGGTGCAGGGTGACACCGCGCAGCTTGGGCGCCATGATCTCGACGCCCTTGGTGGAGACACCGGCCCGCGCCATCAGGCGGCGGGCGTCGTCGGGGCCGTCCAGGCGGCAGACGCGGGGTTGAGTGTTCATCGTCCCCCTCGGGATCCGGGGTTGAGGTTTGATCCAAACTCACGGCGGGCGGCTGGATGACCGCCCGCTGTGCTGCGTTCCCGGCTGGTGTGACGGGTCGCCGGGAGGCTAGTCGTCCTCGTCGTCGCCCTGTTCGTGGGCCGGGGAGTAACCCAGGGGCGGCTCCGGGGCTGTTTCGCCCTCGTCGCCGGGCCAGACGGCCACCGGTTCATCCTTTTTGAGGCGCTCCTCGCGCTCCTTGTCGCGCTCGCGCAGATACTCCTCGCGCAGGGAGGGCAGCTCGCGGTCGTCGGCGGGGAGGGCCTCACCGCGCAGCAACATTTTCAGCTCCTCGCCGTCGATGGTCTCGCGCTCGATGAGGATCCGCGCCAGGGTTTCCAGGGTTTCCCGGTGTTCTTCCAGCAGCCGGGTGGCGGTGCCGTGGGCCTCCTCGACGATCCGGCGCACCTCGTCGTCGATCAACTGGGCCGTCTTCTCCGAGTAGTCGCGGTGCTGGCTGATCTCCCGGCCGAGGAAGATCTCCTCGGATTGCTCGCCGAAGGTCAGCGGTCCCAAGCGCTCGCTCATCCCCCAGCGGGTGACCATCTTGCGGGCCAGCTCGCTGGCCTTTTCGATATCGTTGGCGGCGCCCGAGGTGCCGACCTTCAGGGCCAGCTCCTCGGCGGCGCGGCCGCCCATCAACATGGCCAGGCGCTTCTCGAGGTAGGCGGCGTCGTAGTTGACCCGTTCCTTCTCCGGCAGGGGCATGGTCAGGCCCAGGGCCCGGCCCCGGGGGACGATGGTCACCTTGTGGACGGGATCGAAGTCGGGCAGCAGGGCGGCGACCAGGGCATGGCCGGCCTCGTGGTAGGCCACCACCCGCTTGTCTTCCTCGTCCAGCTTGCGCGAACGGCGCTCCGGCCCCAGCATGACCTTGTCCCGCGCTTCCTCCATCACCTCCTGGGTGATCTCGGACAGGTCGTAGCGGGCGGCCAGGATGGCGGACTCGTTGATCAGGTTGGCCAGGTCGGCGCCGGAGAAGAAGGGGGTGCTGCGGGCGATCTTCTTCAGGTCCACGTCGTCGCCCATCGGTTTTTCCCGGGCGTGGACCTTGAGAATCTCGTAGCGGCCGTCGAGGTCGGGCATGTCGACGATGACCTGGCGGTCGAAGCGCCCGGGGCGCAGCAGGGCCGGATCGAGGACGTCGGGGCGGTTGGTGGCCGCCATCAGGATGACCGACTCGTTGGTTTCGAAGCCGTCCATCTCGATCAGCAACTGGTTGAGGGTCTGCTCGCGCTCGTCGTGACCGCCGCCCAGCCCGGCGCCGCGCTGGCGGCCGACGGCGTCCAGCTCGTCGACGAAGATGATGCAGGGCGCGTTGCGCTTGCCGGTGTTGAACAGGTCGCGGACCCGGGAGGCGCCGACGCCGACGAACATCTCGACGAAGTCCGAACCCGAGATGCTGAAGAAGGGCACGTTGGCCTCGCCGGCCACGGCCTTGGCCAGCAGGGTCTTGCCCGTGCCCGGGGGACCGACCAGGAGGATGCCGTGGGGGATCTTGCCGCCCAGCTTCTGGAACTTCTTCGGGTTGCGCAGGAAGCCGATGACCTCGTTGAGTTCTTCCTTGGCCTCGTCGCAGCCGGCGACGTCGTCGAAGGTGGTGCGGTTCTTGGCGCGGTTGATCAACCGGGCCTTGGACTTGCCGAACTGGAAGGCCTGATTGCTGCTGCCGCGCATCCGTCGCATCATGAAGAAGAACAGCACGAAGATCAGAATCACCGGACCCAGGGAGATCAGCAGGGTCCAGAGCATGCCGCTGCCCGTGTCCTCGGTGACCTCGACGCCCTGTTTGACCAGGCGGTTCATGAACTCGCTGTCCGCCGCCGAGTAGCTGACGGTGAAGTCCTGGTAGGTCTGCCCGTCCGGCGTCGTCTGCGGCTCGGTGAAGGCCCCGTGCAACTCGCCCTCGGTGACGATGACGCTCTTGATCACCCCGGCCTCGAGGTAACGCTCGAAGGCGGAGTAACTGATCTCGCGCCCGCCCCCGGGCGAACCGAAGAACTGGAACAGCAGGATGACGGCGGCGAGGATGATGATCCAGGGCAGGATGCCTTTGAGTACCTTGTTCAGGGTTGCTCCTTGGTTGCTCGGCCGGCCGGCGGGAGGTGCGTCGACCCGGGGTTCAGCAAAGCGACCCGTGCTGGCGGGCCTTTTGCGAAAAAGCCGCGCCCGCCGTGCTGTCACAGGATGCCGTCGCGCCGGGGGACGCCGGTGTGTTTTTAATACGAGGGCGGTGTGGACATAGTTGCAATCGACACCGGGGGATACTACCAGCGTTCCGGGCGGCGCGTCAATATGCCTCGACCGTGGTGAAAGCCGTCAGGCCGTTTTGCGCGACACCAGGCAACTGAAGCCGCCGCGACCGCTGCCCTGGGCGCAGCCCGGGATGGCCAGGGGCCGTCGCGGCGGCCCGAGGAGGGTCTGGGCGAAGAAGGGGGCGCTGAAGCCGGCCGCCAGCGTCAGCTCCTCCAGCTCGGCGGCCGTGTGAAAGCGGGCCCGGCTGTAGAAGGGATCACCGTCCGCGGCCGCCTCGGCGTAGCGACGGCCCAGCGGACCGGCGGCGTCGATGAAGGCCAGCAGCAAGAGGCCCCGGGGCGCCAGCACCCGATGGAGTTCCTCCAACACCCGCGCCGGCTCGGCGACGAACCCCAGCACGCCGACGGCCAGGGCGGCGTCGAAAACCGCGTCGCCGAAGGGCAGCTCCTCGCCGACGGCACGGACCACGGCGGGCAGGCGCCGCACCCCGAGGGTGTTCATCGCCGCCGCCGGTTCGCAGCCGACCTCGACGCCCAGCGCCGCGCCGAAGCGACCCGTCCCGCTGCCCAACTCCAGCCGCCGACCCCTCGTCGGCCAGTAGGTGCGTAACAGGTCCAGTTCCTGGGCGAACAGGCGGGGGTGCTCTTCGTACCAGGCCTCGTAGCGCTCGACCTCGTTCTCGAAGGGATCGCTCACGCCGTCTCCCCGGACTCGAGGGCGGCGATGTAGGGCAGGTTGCGGTAGCCCTCGGCGTAGTCCAGGCCGTAGCCGACGACGAAGGCCCGGGTACGCAGGGTAAAACCGACGTAGTCGGGCGCGACGTCGGCATCGCGCCGACCGAGTTTGTTCAGGAAGACACACAGGCTGACCGGACGGTCGTACTGCTCGTTCAACCAGTCACGCAACCGCTCCAGGGTGTGGCCGGTGTCGATGATGTCCTCGACGATCAGGATCTCCTCGTCGGGCCGGGCCGCGGGCAGCTCGCCGAAGAAGTCGACGTCGCCCGGGGTGGTGCCGTCCTTGTAGCTGGAGAGGACGACGACCTCGTAACGGATCGGCAGGCGCAAGCGGCGGACCAGGTCCGCCAGGAAGATCAGCGAGCCCTTGAGGATGCCCAGCACCAGCAGTTTGCGCCCGGCGAAATCACGGTTGATCGCCTCGGCCAGCTCCTGCACCCGGGCGGCGATTCGCTGTTCGGGGATGATTACGCGCATGCCTTCCGTCCATTCTCGATGGTTGATCGACCAGCGCCGCCCATGATAACAAAAACGCCGGGCGGCGGCGTCGATGCTCCGGGGTTAAGATGGATAACGACGACCCAGCGGTCAGGCCCCGCCGTCCTCCAACCCCAGGGGGTGGGCGGTGACCAGGGCCAGGTACTCGTCGCGGATCTCCAGGGGGTCCGTCAGCAGGACCGCATAACTGCGGGCCAGGGAGGCCAGCAGCTCGTCGAGGAGCTTGCCCAGATCGAAGACGCGGCCCGATTCGCTGAACATCGTCGTCGCCGTTTCGCGGACCTCGACGGGGAGCTGCTCCCGGGCGAAGTTGACGTTGACGCCCACGCCGATGACGACGAAGGAGCTGCGTTTTCCGCGAATCTCGGTTTCGGTCAACACCCCGGCGAACTTGCGCCCCCCGGAGTATAGATCGTTGGGCGGTTTCAACCGGACCCGCAGGTAACGGGAGAGCGGAGCGTGCAGGGCCACGGCGGCCAGTTGACTGAACAGGTCGTTCTCGGCCGCCGGCAGGTCGGGCCGCAGCAGAACGCTGAACCACAGCCCGCCCAGGGGACTGCTCCACGAAGCCCCGCGGCGGCCGCGTCCCGCCGTCTGGCTACGCGCCGTCACCACCAACCCCTCCGGCGCCCCGGTGCGACCCACGCGCAGCACGACGTCGTTGGTCGAGGTCAGGCTCCGGTAACGCTCGATGCGCCAATCGATCAGCTTGTTCATCTCGCGCTGCGCTTCCTCGAGGAAGGCCTGGAGGATCGAACCGTTCTTCTTCATCCAGGCTTCACACTGCTGGAGAAAACGGCCGCCGCGCAGCGCCCGGTTCAACGTTGGAGCGCAATCGACCACCCGCCGGTTCCGGCGGCCCGGGCGTACGAAGTGTTAGGGGAGCTGCGGCGGACGTTTTTTCGGGCCGGTTCAGCGCCGGCCGGTGGCGACGTTGATCAGCTTGGTCAGGCCGCGGATGGTTTCGAAGAGGGTCGAGCCGAGTTTGAGGGCGGGCAGCAGGCTGGTGGCCAGGTTGCCCTCGCGCAGTTCGATGGCCCGCACCAGGGTGGGCACCTCGCCCTGGGGTATGCCGGCGGCGACGAGTTCGATCAGTTCCTTGACGTCCTCGGCGTAGTGATCGCGGCGATAGAGGCTGGTGCGGTAGAGGAAGACCAGGTAGCGGTGGAGTTGATCGCGGAAGTCTTCGTCGCGGTAGCGTTTGGGCAGGTTACTGGCCAGGTAGGCGTGGATGCGTTCGGGGGTGTTGGCGGCCAGGTTGCCGAGGATGCGCAGCTCGCCGGGGGCCATTCCGCCCAGCAAGGGGATCAGGTTGGTGGCCATGGCCTCGTCGAGGGTTTTCCAGGCGTCGAGGCCCATCTGGGTCTCGACCTGGACGTCGGCCAGGATGGTGATCAGCGGTGCGGTGCCGATGTCGCGGTAGGCGCGAACCAGGCGGGCGAAGCGGAAGAGGGTGTTCTCTATCTGGTCACCGAAGTCGCTCTGGCGGGTGGCCAGGCCGAGCTGCTCGTAGACCATGGACTGAACGTGGCGACGCACGGCGTGACGCTCGGCGCGTTCGTCGCTGGGTGAGTGGAGCTCGACGAAGGCCAGGCGGCGCCGTGTCGACTGGCTGAGTTTCTCCATCCGCGCCGGACCGTCGGGATCGTTGAAGGTGGCCAGCAGGCGGAAGTCCTGGGGCAGGGGGATATCGACGGTCTCGCCGGGGGAGCTGACCACGGGGATGCGCAGGTGGTCGGCGTCGGCGGAGGCCAGGAAGTCGCTGAGCAGGCTGGTCCAGTCGCAGTTGTCGAGTTCGTCGATCACCAGCCAGACGCCGTCGTAGCGGGCGCCGTTGGGGGCCTGGTAGGCGTTGCGTTTGTAGGAGGAACCTTCGGCGGTATAGTTCTTGAGCACGGTGCGGGTCAGCACGCCGGAGACGGCGGAGCCGCCGTCGGGCAGGGGGTAGACCTGGCCGAGGAGATCGTCGGCGCCCCAGGTGGACATGGTCTGGACGATCTCGGGGTAGATGTTCCAGATCAGGGTGGGGATCAGGCGGGCCAGGGTGGATTTGCCGCAGCCCGTCGGGCCGCCGATGATCACGTGTTTGCCGAGGAGCAGGTTGGTGATGATGTGGGCGATCTGCTCGGAGTCGATAACCAGGTGTTCGCGGATCTTGCGGATGCCCGTGGCGACGTCCCGGGGCAGGGCCAGGGGCTGTTCCTCGGGTTCGGGGGTAGTCCGGCGGCGCCGTTCCCGGTCTTCGGCGCTGCGCAGCAGGGTGTCGACGGTGGGGATGAGTAAACGGTCGGGGCGGGATTCGGTATCGTCGTCGGACGGGCGACTCCCGGCGTGGGGCTCCTCGTCGTCCTCGGCTGCGGCGGGGCGAGGAGGGGCGGATTCCTCGAAGAGGTTGATACCCCGCAGGTCCCGGGATTTGGAGCGTGGGGTCTCGGGCTTGAGCGGCGGCAGGTCGGGGAACTCGATCTTCTCGGCGTCCGTCTCTTCGTCCTCGCGCTCGAGCTCCCGGCTGGTCAGGGCGGGCTCGGGAAGCCGGTCGGCGTCAGCGGGCTCCGCCGTCGAC
Source organism: Candidatus Coatesbacteria bacterium (assembly GCA_014728225.1). Taxonomy (NCBI): domain Bacteria; phylum Candidatus Coatesiibacteriota; species Candidatus Coatesiibacteriota bacterium. The sequence goes on from WJLX01000168.1 coordinate 6,724, forward strand.
GGCGGACCGGAGAGGGCCTCCAGGGGCTCGATGATCTCATCGAGGGGGCCCGCGTCGCCGGCGGGCGGGGCCGAGGGTTCGGGTTCCGGATCGGGCGTCGATGTGGGCGGCTCGGTGGTCCCGTCGCTACCCAGCGGGGTGCCCTCGAGGGCCCGGGCGATGTCCTCGGTGGTGGGCAGGGAGGCGCGGAAGTCCGGAGCGGTCCCGGGCGGTTCCTCCGCCTTCCCCGCCTCCTCCGGGGGGGCTGCGGCGGCCGGGCGAGCTTCGGGTTTTTCCCAGAGCGGCGTCGCACCGTCGTCGGAGGGGCTGATTTCCGGCGGCGGCTCGACATCGGAGCCGGCGAAAGCGGGCTCGGCGGCGACGGCTTCGGCGGTGGCGTCGTCGGGGGGCGGCGTGATCTCCGAGCCGCTGAAGGCTGGCTTCTCGACGGGACCGTCCGCGGCGGCCGTTTCGTCCCGGGGCACGGGCGGCGGGGCCTCACCGACGGGGGGCGGCTCGAGGTCCGAGCCGGGGAAGTCGGTGGCGGTGGGCTCCGTGGCGGCGGGTTCCGTGGCGGCGGGCTCCGGCGGCGGTGTGATCTCCGAGCCGCTGAAGGCGGGTTCCTCGACGGGGCCGTCCTCGTCAGTCGCCTCGTCCCGGGGCACGGGCGGCGGGGCCTCACCGACGGGGGGCGGCTCGAGGTCGGAACCGGCGAAAGCTGGTGCGGCGGGCTTCGCGGCGGGCCGCTTGACGGCGGCTTCGCCCCGGGGCTCCGTGGTTTCCTCTTCCAGGCCGGCCAGTTGGCGGCGCATCCGGTGCAGGACGTCCCAGTCGATGCCCAGCTCGAGGAGCTGGCGTTCCTCCTCGCCCAGGGTGTCGTCGTCGATCTCCCGCTCGAGGTCGAAGCTGTCCTCGTCGGTGTGGGTGACGATCCCGCGCCGGTCGCCGCCCAGCTCGACCTTGACCTCGCCCATGCTGCGTCGCTCCTCGGAATCCTCCAGGTCGAGGTCCGGGGCGTCGATGATCAGGGAACGATCGCGCCGGTCGACGCGCAGTTCGTGCTCGGCTTTATCAGACACGGCGCCGATCCGACGGGCCCGCTCCTCGTCCAGGGGGAAGCCGACCCCCCGGCCCTCGACGATATCGAAGGCCAGCTCGCCACTACGGGCGTCCTCGGCCACGGTCTCGGCGACCCGGCGCTCGAAATCGCGCAGTTTGGTGACCACCTGGCGGCGCTGGGCTTCGCCGGCGGTGCGCGAGACCCGGTCCAGCGTCTCCAAACGTCGGGCCAGGTTGGTCTTGCGGAATTCATCGTACTGGGCGCGCGGTAGAATAAAGCCCTTGGAGAAGCGGTTGTCGAGGGCCTCGAGAAGATCGTCGCCGTAAGGGAGGACGAGATAGTCGTTGGGTTCGGGCAGCTCGGCGGGCGGGATGGTCTCCATCGAGACCAGCTTGATCCAGCAGGCCGAGTAGATGCGGTCGGCGGAGCTGCGCCGGAAGGGCAGCAACTCGTCGGGCTGGGGTACGAAAGAGCCGTCGGGGTTGTAGAGCACATCCCCGATCCGGGCCCGCAGCCGGAAGATCTGCTGACCGGCCTCCCGGGGGTTGGCCACCGGGAAGAGGTGGACGGTCCGGCCGCTCTCCAGCACCCGGTCCAGCAGTCTGATGTAGGTCAGCGACAGACGCTGGGTCCACCAGGCGTGGCCGCCCTCGTCGATGACGCGGCTGTACTCCTGCTGGAGGGCGTCCATGCCGCCGACGCTCGCGAACTCGACGGGTCGCCAGATGAGATGCAGATCGGGCAGGAATTCGTCCATGGTCTACCCCGGGGAACGGTGGGTGGCGTCGGGATCGTCGTCGAGGAAATCGAGGGCCAGATCAGCCGCGGGAGCGGAATGGGTCAGTGAGCCCGCGGAGATGATATCGGGACCCAGGGCGGCCAGCTCCGCCAGGGAATCATAGTCCACGCCGCCGGAGACCTCGCTGAGCACCCCGGCCGTACGGCAGCGCTCCACGGCCCGGGCCAAGGTCTCGCCGCGCATGTTGTCCAGCAGACAGATCTCGGCTCCGGCGTCCAGGGCCGTCACCAGCTGCTCCAGGTCCGTCACCTCGACCTCGAGGCGCAGGCTGTGGGGCGCGGCGGTCCGGGCCGCCTCGACGGCCGGACGCACCCCGCCGGCGGCCAGCAGGTGGTTGTCCTTGATCAACACCCCGCCGGCCAGGTCGTGGCGGTGGTTACGGCCCCCGCCGGTGCGCACCGCGTACTTGTCCAGTTCGCGCCAGCCGGGCAGGGTCTTGCGGGTATCGACGAGGCGCGGCGGCCGCGGCGGGCGCCGGTCGGCGGGTGTACGCTCCCAGGCCTCGTTCAGCCGGGCGACCCAACGGGCGGTCAGCGTGGCCACGCCGCAGAGCCGGCCGAGGAAGTTCAGCGCCGTGCGCTCCGCCGTCAGCAGGGAGCGCGCCGGGCCCTCCACCCGGGCGATGAACCCGTCGGCGCCGGCTTCGGCGCCTTCGTCAGCCCGCTGCGTCAGCGAAATCGCCGGATCGACGGCGCTGAAGACCGCCGCGGCCACGGGCAGGCCGCAGACCACCAGATTCTCCCGGGCGACGATGACGCCCCGGGCGCGTCGCTGCGCCGGGACCGCGGCCAGGGTGGTGTAATCGGCGGCGCAGCGGTCCTCGTCGAGGGCCAGCTCGATCAGGCGGTGTATGCGGGGGGACGGGAGCACCCGACTACGCTCCAGGGTGTCGGAGGTCGTTTCATCGTCACGCGGCCGAACCGGGCGCGACAGCCGGGGCGAACCGAGCCGCCGCAGTCGAGCCGGAGCGGCCCGTCAGCGCGTAGTTAAAACCGCAAGGGATCACATACGATCATGGACCAATCAGGCTGCTGTTGGGGTAATCTAGCCTGCCGGGATCGTTTCTTTGGTTGAAGCTGAACGACCCTTCCCTGCTAAAGAGCCTGAAGGTGCGCTTTAAGACGCAGTGGTCGGATAATAGGCGGTGTTTGGCGTCGCCCCAGAAGTTCTCAAGGCCGTTGCTTGCCGCCAACCAGGGTCTTGTCATGATTGATGCGCCTGTGCGGAAGCCGTTGAGCGATAGCTTGTTACAGGCCTTCCAGCCGTCGGAGTAGACGTTCGAGTCCAGCTCGGCCTCCCGATCGGCGGCGATGCGCTAGTACTTGCCGAATGTATTGGGATGGATGCCGACCTTGTTGGCCGCTCGGGCCGTGGTTGCTTCAAGCCACAACAGCGCGGCGATCAATTCACGCTATTCTACGGCGCTCGCACTTCCGCCGCCCGTCACCTAACCTGTTGTTATAGCGATAGTTACACTTCGCGCAGGTGACGTGCCTGTCGGGATTACACTTTGAGCCGGCGGCCACAGCGCCTCCATTGCTCATGACGTGACGACAGCCCGTTAACTCTCGTGAAGACAAGATAATCACAACATATGACGACCCATGAGCGTTAGGGTATCCCAACCGCTTTTAGCGGATCTTTCGACCCTTAGCGCTTACGTGCCAACTATATCAATGTCACGGGCGAGGGTCAAGACGGGGCGAACCTTGGCCGATGACTGGTCATCGACCAGCCTGGGTGATATACTTTACCTAATAAAACCCAACCGTTGATGCAATCCCCGGCATGCCCGCCAAACCCCTCGTCGGGTGAATCGTCGGGACAATGAAAACGTCGATTCGCCAGACGTTCAGGGAGGTCGTGATGCGCCGCCTGCTCAAAACCGTCGGATCGTTGACCGCAGCGGTTATGTTGGTCGTCTCCGTCGGACCCGCCCTCGCCCAGGGGCGCGCCCTCGGCGAGGTCGTCGACGTCGTCGGCCGGGTAACCGTGACCCGCGGCGGAGTCACCGAGAAACTCGACCGCGGCGACGAGCTCTACACCAACGACATCGTCGAGGCCACCCGCAATTCGTCGGCCGAGATCCGCCTCGGCAACGGCCACCACGTCAAGCTCCGCGCCAACACCCGCGTGCGGATCGTCAACACCAGCACCAGCTTCGACCTCGAGGCCTACTACGGCGGGGTGCTGGCGGCCATCAACCGCAACGAGGCCGACGCCGACGGCTTCCGCGTCTCCAGCCGCAGCGCCTCGGGCGCCGTGCGTGGAACCCTGTTCGCCGCCGAGGTGGCCGAGGACGGCGCCACCACCTTCAAGGTCCTCTACGGTGAGGTCGAAACCGCCGACGCCGCCGGCGAAAGCAGCCTGCTGCTCGAGGAGGGCACCAAGACCACGGTCGAGCCCGGGGCCGTCGTCGGCGAACCCGTGGCGCTCAGCGCCGCCGAGATCTCCGAGCTCGAGGCCTGGGCCGGCTCCCTGCTGACCATGTCAGGTGTCGCCGCGGCCGGAGCCGCCGACGACGCCCTGACCACCCTGACCGAAGGACTCGAGACGGGTGGCGCAAGCGGGATCGGTGCCGGCGGTTCCTTCCCCTGGGTCATCGTCGGCGCCGTCGGCGTCGTCGGCATCACCGCCGCCGCCGTCTACTACGGCGCCGAGGACGAGGAGACCGACGACGGCTCCTACATCAACGTCGAGGTCTCCTGGTAGGCGGTCCGGTAGTCTTGCCGGGCTGAACAGCACACCCCGGTGGGCCAAACATGATCCGGAGAAAAGCACCTTGAACCCGGTCGGGTCTGCCTGAGTCATAAGCGCCGCCCGCCACCGCAAACCGCTGCTGTAGGGCCGGAAAACGACGGGATAACAACTGGTTACCAGCCGACCCGGGGCTGCCGGGTCCGGGAAATGACGCTGGCCAAATTCAAACCGATTAACAGAGCGCGGGTGCGCTGCGGCAGGTTAACGACGCCTTGTCCGCCGCTCGGCGCGGGTGGATGAGCTTCACGATCGATCGCCAAGCACGATCGATCGCCAAGGGTGAGGAGAGAGCGATGAAGAGGTACGGCCTGTTGCTGACGGCTTGTCTGGCGGCCCTGCTCGCCGGTTGCGACGTCGCCGGCGTCGAGACCTTCCGTCCCGCCGGGGTGGAGCTCGAGCTCGAGCTGGAGCCCGCCGGCGGCGCCGAGATCGATCAGGTCCGCGTCCGGATCACGGCGAGCGACATCGCCGAGGAGATCTGGGCCGAGTTGAGCGTGGGCGACGGTTCGGCCGCGGGTCGCGTCGAGTGCCCGGCCGGCTACAACCGCCTGATCGAGGTCGACGTCTACGACGCCGGGAGTGTGGCCTTCACCGCCGCCGGTCGGGTGGACCTCGCCGAGGAGGAGACGCGGACGGTCAGCCTTACCGCCGCCGCCGTCGACGATCCCCGCCTGCAGGTCCGGGGTCGTCGGGGCGCCTTCGGCGACCGCGACTGGCAGTACCGCCTGCCCACCGGCGTGGCCGCGGGCGGCGGCGGGGTCTACGCCGTCGATCCCGAGGCCGGCTCGCTGACGGGCTACGACGCCGAGGGCGCCGTGCTCTACAGCGTCGGCCCGAGCGAAGTGGACGGCTACGCCCCGGCCACGGTGACCTACCTGGCGGCGGCCGACACGGTCCTGGCGGCCGATCCCGTCAACGTCCGTCTCGACACCTTCTCCGCCGCCGACGGCGGCCACAGCGGCAGTTGGGAGCTCCCCGACGGTTTCGGCGAACCCGGCGGCTTGGCCTACTGGAGCGGGGAGCAGCGGGCCCTGGTCATCGACGGCACGAACAGCCGGCTGCACCTCTTCGACCTCGACGGCGCGCACCTGGACGACGAGTCTCTGGAGGACGGAGCCGGGCAGACCCTGGACAACCCCGTCGGCCTGGCGGTGCTGGAGGACGACGGTTACGGGATCATCCTGGCCGTCTCCGACGCCCTGGTCGGCGAGGTTTACCTCTACTACTACGACGGCGCCCTGGAACCCCTGGGCCGGGCGACGGGGGGCGATCTGCAGCAACCCCTCGGCTTGACCCGGGCGGGGGGCTACCTGATCGTCACCGACGCCACCAGCGCCGAGCTGGCCGTCTACGACTACCTCGACGGCGCGGCGACCCACCTCGGCGATTACGGCGCCCCCGGCGAGCGCCTGGGCGCCTTCACCCTGCCCTCGGGGGTGTCCTGGGGCGACGGTCTGCTGTGGATCGCCGACAGCGGCAACCACCGCCTGCAATACCTCGAATTGCCCGGACGATGAGCCTCCCGCTCGCTGAGCGACTGGCGGCCTTTCTGGACTACGCCGCCCGGGAACGGGAGTTGTCGCCCGCCACCATCGCCGCCTACCGGCGGGACCTGGCCGCCCTCGGACGCTACGCCGCCGGGGCGGCCAAACCGCATCCCCTCGAAACCGCCCGGCCCGAGGACCTGGTGAGTTTCCTGCGCTGGGAGCGCTCCCGGGGCCTCAGCGAGACGACGCTGCGCCGCCGGCTGGCCACTCTGCGCTCCTACCTGGCCTTTGCTGAAATCGAGGGCTATCCCGAAGCCCTGCTGCGTCCGCCCCGGCTGCCCGACCACGTCGACGTCAAGCCCCGGGACCTGGACCCGGCCGTCGTCGAGACTCTGCTGGCAACCGCCCGGCAGCGCGTCGACGATGTTCGTCGGCGGCTGGCCCGACGCGAGGCCGCCCTGCTGGCCGCCGTCGAGCTGCTGCGCCGGGGCCTGCTGCGACCCGCCCGGCTCCGACGGCTGCGAACCGCCGACCTCGTGGAAAACGGGCTGTACCTCGACGGCGGGCTTCTGCCCCTCGGGGAGGGGCTGACGGCCGCCCTGCGGCTGTCGGCCGCAGCGGACCCGCAGGGCCCGCTGCTGGCCCCCCTCGACGACCGGACCTTCCGCCGCGAGCTCCAAAAACTGCCCGGCCGGCCCACACCGACGAGCATCGTCGACGACCCCGACGACGGCCGTTGGGACGAATTCGTCGCCGAACTCCGCGGACGTCTGCGCCACCTGGCCCCTGACCTGGACCTCGGACCGGCCGCCGTGGTCCCCGCCCCGCCGGCCTACCGGATCGCCGTGCGCGACTGCGCCCTGCTGGAGCTGCTCTACGCCGCGGGGCTGCGCGTCAGTGAGGCTCTGGGGCTGGTCTGGCGGGCCGTCGAACTCGACGGCGCCTACCTGCGGGTCCGGGGCAAGGGCGGCCGCAACCGCGTCGTGCCCTTCGGCGAGGTGGCGGCCGGCTGGCTGCGCCGCCTGCGACGGCGGTCACCCGGGGCGACCGCCGAGGATCAAGTTTTCCGCACCGCCACGGGCCGGGCGCTGGACCGCCACGCCGTCTATCGACGACTGGGTCGTCTGGCCACCGCGGCGGGTCTCGAAGCTCCCGGACCCCACCAACTCCGGCACAGCTTCGCCACCCACCTGCTGGCCGGCGACGCCGGAGTGCGCCTGGTCAGCGAACTCCTCGGCCACCGACGCTTGAGCGAGACCCAACGCTACACCCGGGTCGAGGTCAAACGTTTGCAGCAGGCCCACCGCCGCCACCCCCGCGCCCGACCGAACAACAGCCTTCCCGGAGAATGATGCGCCCGGAGCCCGTCAGCCTGGTTTCCTCGCCCTCGCCCCGGCGCGACTGGCCGGCCTGGTTGATGGTCCTCGGTTTATGCGTGCTCTGCCTGGCGGCGGCGCTGCTCCTCGACCCGGCCCCGGAGCGGCCCCTGCTGCAGCGTGGCCTGACCGCCTGGCTGATCTCCGGCGAGGAGCCGACCTCACTGGTGCGCGGCCTCTGGCCGGCGGGCTATCCCATGCTGCTGCGCGGGGTCAGCGAGATCGTCGGCGACGGACTGCTGGCCGCCCGGCTGCTGGCCGCGGCGGCCTTCGGCTTACTGCTGGTGGGCGTCTACCGCCTGGTGCTGGCCCTGACCAAGCGCCGCGGTCTGGCCCGGGCCACCCTGCCCTTCGTCGCCCTGTTCGCGCCCCTGGCCGGGACGGCGCTGACGGCATCGCCGGGGCTGATCTACGGCGCCCTGGCCCTCTGGAGCGTTTACGCCGCGGTCACCTCCCGGGGGCGCAAGCTGGGCCTGTTCAGCAGCGGGCTGTTCGCCGGTCTGGCGTACCTCTTCCGCTACCAGGCCCTGGCCCTGCTGCTTTTCGGCCTGCTGGCCGCGGTCCGGCTGCACCGCAAGAACTGGCTGGCCGAGCTGGGCCTGTTCCTGGGCGGTTTCTTCACCGGCGCCCTGCCCCAGCTGCTGCTGGCCGCCCTCGTCCACGGCAATCCCTTCCACCAGTACAGCTTCCGTATCTTCGGCTGGGAGATCTTCGGCGGCGCCGACGAGAACAAACTCAACTTCTGGTGGCTGCTGACCCAGCGCCCGCTCAAACTCCTCGGCCACTGGCTGGGCGGTCTGGGGCTGCGGGCCTGGCAGACCCTCTGGCCCATCGGCGCCCTGGGCTGGTGGGGCCTGTGGCGTAACCGCGGCCGCCTCGATGAACTCGATGAGAACCAGCTGGCCGTCACCGCCCTCGGCGGCGGCGTCCTGGTCCTGGCCAGCGGCTTCAATCCCCACACCTCCGGCGTGGCCGAAGCCGCCCTGGCCGCCCTGGGGCCGGCCCTGGCCATCGCCGGCGCCGGGCTGTGGTTCCGCAAGCGCAACTGGCTGATCCCGGCGGCCACCCTGCTGCTGGTGCTGGTCAAGCTCGGCTACCCGGAGCTGGAGGACCGCATCGGCGCCGCCGTCGAGCGCCGGGAGATCAACACGGTCGTCTTCGAACTCGCCGAGCAGGTCGACGCCGACACCCCCGAAGAGGTCGCCTCGACCACCTGGCTGCTCTACGACCCCGACTCGCCGCGCCTGGTCCCCGCCCTCTCACCGGCCGAGGAGCTGGCCCTCGACCCCACCCTGGGCTACGCCCGCCCCTGGGCCCCCGACAGAGCCGAGGAGCTGGTCAGCTTCGCCCGGGCCACCGGCGCCGAGGTCGTCGTCTTCAGCGCCGAGCAGACCCCGCCCAAGCTGATCCCCGGCCTGCTGCTGCTGCGCCGGGTGGCGGGGATGAACGTCTACACAATCATCCCGCCCTTCGACCCCGCCGGACCGGAGGGTGCCGCCCGCATCCCCTAAACCCGTGACACCCAGGCCCGAACCGGCACGGTTTTTGCCGAGGCGGACCGTTGGCATCTTGCCAACGGTCGCCGAGATGCAAAAACCGTGCCGGTTCGGGCCGGATTGTACCCCGCCTTCCCGGGACCCGGATCTGCGAGCCGCTTGGGCGGGCGGGGATGAGGGGGTGACGGGAAGGTGCCGGTCGAGGCGCGGCCCGCGCCGCCGCGGATCGACAAGACAGCGGATAACTGTTCCGCAACGGACCGCTATGTCGATAACCCAACCAGCTACAGGCTGTCAGCCAGCAGGGAGCACGTCAGCCCTTTCGTTGTGAGTTGTTATGGCAGCGCCTGATCGGTTGCGACGTCGCGAGACTGCTTCCAGCAGCCCGGGGCGGGTGATCCGCCGCCCGAGTTTAAACCCCCTCGGGGATTAGCCGCTCCTCTGCCGTGCACTTCAAGCCGGTTAGCAGCAAGCGGCCAAGGCGGCCAGTAAAACCGATGCGGGTGAGGTAATTTGGCGGCCTTCTGCGCGAGACATTTCCGCTGCCTCCGCTCAGCCGAATAATCAAGAAGCCGATGTTGCCTGGTAAAAAACCGCCCACGGGCGGTTTTTTACGTCAATGGTGGACGTCAGGAACGGTTAGATCACCAGGGGCACGCGCAGCGGCGAAATCAGGAAGACGCCGTCGCGCTCGGTGGGACCCCAGAACAGCCCCAGGGCGAAGTGGCGCTCCAGGTAAGAGTCGGCGACGATCTTGGCCAGGCTCTCCGGCGAATCGAGCCGCCGGTAGTTCTCGCTCTCGAAGGCCGCGCCGGGCAGGGCCCGGTAGAGGGGTCCCCGGTCCAGGGGCAGCCCCTCGGTGGCGGCGGGTGAGGCGGGCCGCAGGGCCAGGGGGACCAGCCCGGCGGGCTCCAGGCGCGCGACCAGGCCGAGCTGGAAGTTCAGGGTGTCGAGGGGCGCCGGGCGGATGACGGCGGGGCGCTCCGCCGTGGTCAGCACGACGCCGCGCGTACCGTCGTCGCCTGCGACGGTCAGCTCGACGGTCGCGCCGATGTCCAGCTCGAGGATCCGACGCTGGAAGGCCGTCGGTGTCGTCAACGGCTCGCCGTCCAGCGCGCTGAGCAGCTCACCGGGGGCCAGCTCGACGGCGGCGGGGGAGTCGGGCAGGGTGAAGGCCACCCGACAGCCGCCCTCGTCGGCCAGGCAGGTCAGCCCCAGCCAGGGCCGCCGGTACTCGCCCTCGTCGCGCAGGACCGCGGCGACCTCGCTCAGCAGCTCCACGGGGATCGCCAGCCCGCGGCCGCGTTCCTGCAGGGCGCCGCGGCGGATGACGACGAGACCCGTCACCCGGCCGTCGGCGTCTAGCAGGGGTCCGCCGTGGTGGGAGGGCTTGAGGTCGGCGTCGAACAGCAGGGACCGCTCGAGGTCCAGGAAGCCGCTGCGCAAGCGGCCGTCGGCGGACTGGACCGCCGGGGTGGCCAGCAGCACCCCCTGTGGCGAAAGCCCGAGGGCGGTCAGCGGGGTGCCGCGCTCGGCCGGGGCGTTGTCGGCCAACTCCAAAGGCGGCGGGGGGTTCTCCATCCGCAGCAGGGCCAGGCCGGTGGCCGGATCGACCCCCACCAGCACGGCGGCGTGCTCGACACCGGCGGCGTCGCGGACCCAAAGCTCCGTCGCCCCCTCGACGACGGAATAGGCGGTCAGCAGATGGCCCTCGTCGTCGATGACGAAGCCGCTGCCGCGGAGTTTGGGCAGCTCGATCCCGGTCAGGCCGGGGCTCTTGTTCGGCAGGCGATTGATCCGCTCCGTCGCCGAGCCGACAGCGACCAGGGCCCCCCGGGCGCGCAGTTGGGCCTCGACTTCGACGGGGTCGCCGCACTCCGGGCAGAAGGCGGCGCCCTCGGGGAGGGGGGCGCCGCACTGCGGACAATCCAGGGCCTGGGCCGCCAGGCAGAGGCAGGCGACCAGAAGGACCACGAGGTTACGGATGGTTACCAATTGCGCCGCCTCGCGTTGGCCTCCTCTTCGGCCAGCTCCTCGAGCTTGGCGACGCTTTCGCGCCGGGCCCGCTCCAGGGCGGCCTCGTCGTTCATCAGCCGGATGACCTCGTCGACCCAGACGTCGGTGCCGATGCGATACTCCCGGGCCAGGGAGGCGCCGTCGACGCCACGGCTTTCGGTGATCAGGTGCGCGGTGACGGCCCGGCGCAGTTGCTCGACCGTCGTTCCGGCAATCTCTTCGGGCTGGTACTGGAAGGGTTCTTCCAGGCCCTCCATGAAGTTCTCCAGCCGCTCGGCCAGTTCATCGTCGCCGAGGGCCTGGAAGTCGGCCACGGGAAGCTCGGGGTGTTCGAGGCGGAACTCCGTGGCCAGTTGCCGGTGGTAGCCGGCGCCGATGAAGCGGGAGGCGAAGCCCGTGTAATAGATCGGCTCCAGGTAGACATGGGGGTCGATGCCGATCTGGTCGATGCAAACGCCCGTCGGGGTGTAGTAACGGGCCACGGTCAGCTTGACGGCCATGTTCTCGTCGGCGTCGGGGTTGATGCGGTTGAGCGGGTAGACCTGCTGGACCGAGCCCTTGCCGAAAGAGGTGTTGCCGAAGACCACGGCGCGGTCCCAGGCCTTGAGCGCCCCGGTGAGAATCTCCGAGGCCGAGGCCGAGCCGCCGTTGATCAACAGGGCCACCGGAACCTCGATCTTGTAACCGCCGTTGTTGGTGCGGTAGTCGACATGGGTGGCCTCGGCCTCCCGTCCCTCGGTGTAGACGATCAGCTGGCCGTCCTCGCTGGAGAACATCTCGCTGACGGCGGTGGCGGCGTTGAGCGTGCCGCCGGGGTTGTCGCGCAGGTCGAGGATCAGCCATTCCATTCCCTCGGCGAGCAGTTGGCGCACGGCCGCCGCCAGCTCCTCGTCGGTGTCCTCGGAGAAGTCGCTGATACGCACGTATCCCACCCCGGCCTCGACGATGAAGTGGTCGGGTACGCTGTCGACGCTGATCTCTTCCCGGGTCAGGGTGACCTCGATTGTTCCGGGCACCCCGGCGCGGGCGATGGTCAGGGTGACCTCGGTGCCGGGCTCGCCGCGCATCATGTCGACGGCTTCGGTGATGTTCATCTCGTAGGTGCTGACGCCGTCGATCTCGAGGATCTTGTCCCCGGGCAGCAGGCCGGACTCGGCCGCCGGGGTGCCGTCGAAGGGCGCCATCACCGTCAGGGTATCGTCCTCCGAGGTGATCTGGACGTGCATACCCAGCCCGCCGAACTTGCCCGTGGTGCGCAGGCTCAGATTCTCGTAATCCGGCGTCTCCAGCATCATCGAGTGCGGGTCCAGAGTGCCCAGCATGCCGTCGATGGCGCCGTAGATCAGCTCCTCGAGCTCCTGCTCCTCGACGTACTCGTTACGGACCAGCTGCAGGACGCTGTTGAAGGTGGTGATCAACTGGTAGGGGTTGGCCTCGCTGGAGTCGGCCAGCACGACGTCGGTGGCCCCGAGGGCCAGGTAGACGCCGGCGGCGGCCAGCAGGGTGACCAGGACGACGGTGAGAATTCGGTTGCGCATCGTTATCTCCCGGGCTGGGCGTTAGAAATTCGGCATTCGTCAACGGGGTTGTACGTCCCCCGAGTTATAGCACAGCGGGCGCCATATATCTACGGCCCGACGGCGGTGTCGGGTTCCGGGGGCGGGAAATCCAGGGCATCGAGGCTCAAACCGGCGCCGCCGCGAGCGGCATCGCCGGGATGACGCGGCAACGCATCGCCTTTCATCCTTATCCGGAGGCGGCGGTGAAGCTCAGCGGCTGATGACCAGGCGGCGCAGCTCGTCGGCGTCACCGCCGCGGGCCCGCAGCAGGTAGATCCCCGTCGCCAGGTCGCCGACGTCGAGTTCGACGGTGTGGCGCCCGGCGGCCAGGGGCTCGCTATGGCCGAGGACCCGGCGGCCGGCCAGGTCGTAGAGGGTCAGCTCGACCGTCGCCGGCGCGGGCAGCTCGACGGCCACCCGGACGCGGTAGCCGCAGGGGTTGGGCCAGGGCAGACTGACCGCCGCCCGGGCCGGGGCGGGCTCGGCCCAGTCGACGGCGTTGGAATAGAAGTAGAGCGGGTAGCCGGCGTCCTCGGCATAGACGGCGTAGCTGTATTCCCCGGGGCCGGGCAGGCGGGTGTCGTGGAAGACGAAGCCGCCGTCGCCCGGGTACTCGTTGAGCAGCTCCCAGTCGTCGTAGGGCGCCGGGTCGTCCAGCAGGTAGCCGGCATCCGTCGCCACCCGGTAGAGGCGCAGGCCGTCGAAGGCCCCGTAGATAACCTCACCGTTGACCCGAATCCCCGCGCCCTCGACGGCGGCCGTCAGCTCCAGGGCGTTGGGGACGAGCTTGGTCAGGCAGGGGGTGGTGTACTCCTCGTTGAGCCGGAGGAACAATACATCTTCGGCGTCCTGCTCCAGGGGGATGCTGAAGGACTGACGCCGATGCTCATTGTAGAGGGAAAAGGGCTGTTCGGTGGTATCGACGTAACGGATGTAACCATCGACCCAGGTCTCGAACTCGTAGGGTGTGCCGTAGAAGGTGGGCTGGACCTGGTTGAGATAAACGGTGACCGCGGGCTCTCCGCCGGAGTCGTCGAGTTCCCAGTTCCAGTGGTAATAGGGGTGACCGGGGGAGTAGACCCACTGGTCGAAGAACCAGGACAGGTCGTCGTGGGTTTCGCTGCTGTAGTGCTCCTCCAGCGCCATCTGCAGGTCCGGCGTCAGCACGTTACCGTAACGGTGGCGGGCGACGTAGTCGCGCAGGGCGTCGTAGAAGGCCTCCTGGCCCAGCTCCCGCCGCAACATCTCGACGACGAAGGCGCCCTTGTCATAGATCAGGGGTGCGCTGAGGGTGTCACAGACGATGGGCCTCAGGTGCCAATCCCAGCCATAGAAACGCCCTATGTAGGAGGAGTGCCATCTCTCGCGCACCGCGATGGGATCGCCTTCGCCTTCGGGTTGCTCGGGCCAGAAGGCCTCGCTCCAGGTGGCGAAGCCCTCGTTGAGCCAGGAGTGGTGCCAGTGGGCCGGGGAGAGCAGGTCGCCGAACCACATGTGGGCGTCCTCATGGACGATCGGCCGATCGCTCATCGCCTGCCACTCCATCCCCAAATTAAGTGTTTGATGATAAAGGACATCGAAGCCGTAGGGGCCGAAATGCTCCTCGTAGCAAACGATCAGGTCTGGTATGTAGGCGTAGTTCTGACGGTACTGATCCGCCTCGTCGGGATGGCAGAAGTAACCGATGGGGAAGGGCTCGGAGGCGAACTCGATGTAGGTCAGCTCCTCCGCGGGGCGGCCGCCGAACCACATCAGGTACATGGCGCAGTCGTGGTTCATCCGCCAAACGTGGGTCTGACGGCCGTCGCCGCCGTCGACGACCTCCTCCAGCACGCCGTTGGCCAGCATCGTCCAGCCCGCGGGGACGTTGAGGCGCTGGGTGATGGTGAATTTGTCCGAGGGGTAATCGAAGCAGGGCAAATAGAGGTGGGTTTGTTGACGCCATTGGTGATGGCTGAACCTCATTTGCATTCCCTCGCTGTAATAATCGATAATTGATACTTGGCCGTGGTAGTCGATGCGCACCTCGGCGGTCTGGCCCGCCGCCAGGGCCGGCTCCAGTTCGATGCGCACATACCAGCCGTCCCGGCTGTAATCCGCCGGGGAGCCCTCGTAGTAAACACCGTCGATGGCCAGCTCCTCGCCCATTTCCAGCACCAGCTCGTCCTGCAGAGCCTCCGTCGGCGTAATGGTCCAGACGGCCGTGGCGACAATATCCTCCGCCGGTGGATAGAACTCGATGTACCAATCCAGGTCCAGCAGGTCCGAGCCCGAAGGCTCCGGCGGCAGCGGATAAGCCCAGGTGGCATCTCTCTCCGGGCCCAACTTGTGAAGGAGCTCGGGATGGACGGGGTACTCGCCCCACGCCGGCGCCTGCAGGGCCGGGGCCGAAACGGCGAGGAGCAACAACAACGCGGCGCAGCGAACCAGGCCATTTCCCTTGAACATGACGACCTCCTTCGGTACTGCAACCCGCACCGGCCGTTGAAAAACGGCCGCCGCGCTTGGACGTTAACGAGGGGTTGCCCGGCGCCGGAACCGGCACGGTTTTTGCATCTCGGCGCCGCCGCGAGCGGCGTGGGCGTCGCGCCTCCGCAAAAACCGTGCCGGTTCCGGCGCCGGGTCGGGCGGGGGTTGGGAGGGTGGGTCGGGCCGTTTTTCAACGGCCGCTCGACCGACCGGGGCGTTGGCTTACTGCGCCAGGAAGGACAGGGGGTCGACGGCGCGGCCGGCCTTGCGGATCTCGAAGTGCAGGCTGGGCTCGGTGATCGAGCCCGTCGAACCGATGCGGCCGATGCGCTGGCCCTCGGCCACGGTGTCGTTGACGCCGACCAGCAGGTCCTCGGCGTGGGCGTAGACGGTATGGACGCCGTCTTCGTGGCTGATGATCAGCATCTTGCCGTAGCCCTGGAACCAGTCGGCGAAGATGACCTCGCCGGGGAGGACGCTGACGAAGTACTGGCCGGCGGGGGCGGCGATGTCGATACCGTCGGACTTGGTGGTGGTGCCGTAGGTGGGGTCCTCGACGCGGCCGTAGTAGCGGATGATTCGGCCTTCGGTGGGCCAGATGCGCAGGGCGGGGATCTCGGAGGTCCAGACACCGGCGTCGGGGATCTCGGCGGCGGAGAGCTCGCGACCGGTCTCGGCGGAGGCCTCGGCGGCGATGATGTCGTTGATTTTGGATTGCAGGTTGGTCATCGCGCGCTCTTTTTCGCGGATGACGGCCTCATAGGCCGAGCGTTCGCGTTGAACCCGCTCGAGCAGGTCGCGCTTGCGTTCCAGGTCCTCCTCGTAGAGCACCTGTTGCTCCTCGGCCCGGGCTTTGGAGTCTTCGATGATCTCGAGGGCCTGTTCGAGTTCGAGGCGGTGGGTCTCCTGCTCGGCGACGGCGCGCTGGATGTCCTCGTAGATGCGTCGGTCCTGGGCGGCGAAGGCCTTGAGGAAAATGAAGCGGCGGCCCATCGAGGCGAAGTCGCCGGCGCTGAAGATGAAGCGCTCGCCCTTCTCCCGACCGACGAGATACAACAGGGTCAGGCGGCGGCCCAACAGCTCGCGCTGCTCGTCGGCCCGGCGTTCGAGTCGTTCGACCTCGGCCCGGGCCTCGTCGGCCAGCTCGCCGGCCTGGTTGCGGGCGGTCTGCAGGCGCTGGATGCTGTTGCGTCCCTGCTCGGCCTGTTGCTGGATCAACTGCAGCTCGGCCAGGATACCCAGCTCCTGATCGCGGACGCGGTCACGGGCCTCGCGCTGTTTGGCCAGATCGTTCTCGATGGCGGCCAGCTCGGCGCGCAGCTCCTCGACCCCCCCGGCGGTCTCCTCGACGAAGGCCCCCAGAGCCAGCAGGACGGCCAGGGTCAACACGACGTGGGGCAGGTAGGCCAGGCAGCGTTTCATCGCGGTATGGGGCTGGGTGACGGTTTCAATTTAGCAGGGGATTCGGCGCCGGTCAAGGCTGCGCGTCGTTGAGCGCAGTCACTACGACCTCGGGCGGCAGCTCCGGGACGAACTCGCCCAGGTGTTTGCGCAGAGCGGCGGCGCCGGCTTCGTCGAAGGCGTAGAAGGTTACGGTGTCGCCGCCGCAGACGACGTTGTCGGGGATCGTCCAGCGGGCGCAGGCGATCCAGTCCGTCGGCAGTCCACCGTAGGGTCGGAACCAGTCGTCGTAGACCACGGCGCAGGCGGTGTCGCGCTCGGCGACCAGCCGTTTGATTGCCGCGCTGTCGTAGGCTCCGGCCAGCTTGAGTTCGGCGACCTCCTGCGAGGCCAGACCCCAGAGGTCGAGGACCTCGACGTCGGCGTAGTAGCCCACGGCGCCGATATCGTTGACGGCGACGGCCTCGTCGGCATAGTAGCGATCGAGGAAGCGGGCCGTCTGGCGCTGCTGGCGGTAGATGTTGCGGGTGGCCTGCAGCGGGTGCTCGGGAAGGACGAAGAAGAAGCGGTGGAGGAGCAACAGACCGACGAGAGCGATGAGGGCCCATTTGAGTCGGGGATGCTCCTCCAGCCGGCTCCGCAGCCGGGTCAGCAGTGACCAGGCCAGGAGCGCCGCAACAAGATAGAGCAGGAAGATGACCCAGATGTGGTAGCGGTAATCGGAGCCCAACATCAACAGGCTGAACAGGGACGCCCCCAGCACGCAAAAGGCCAGGCGTCCGATGGGATGCCAGAAGCCGTGTTTCCGCCAGTGGACAACCCACAGCACGGCCGCCGAGCCCAGGCCGATCGTATAGGTGATATTGTATCTGAGGGTGGTGTAGACGTTGGTGAGGAGTTGCTCGAGGTAGCCGGCGTCCCGCGTCAGGGTCTTGACCAGGATCGAGTTGGGCAGGAAGTAGGCGCCGTTGGCCGTCGAGACGAGGCCGTAAACCACCACGGGCAGCCAGCCGGCGACGGCGAGGGCCGCGGCGAACAGCCAGCGCTTGCGCAGCAGGGCCAGCAGGACCACCACGGCCACGGCGAACAGGGACTCGTAGCGCACCGTCACCGCCAGCAGGGCCAAGGACAGGCTCAGCCATTCCGCCCGCCGCCAGGTCCGGCGCTCCTCGTCGAGGGTCGGCAGGACGACCAGCAGCAGCGCGGCGACCATGATGAGATGCAGCACGTGCTCCATCCCGCTGAAAACGCCGAACAGCGCGGCCGAGATGTAGAAGGCCGCCAGCAGGATCAGCGGGCGGTAGGGCGCCTCGACGCCCAGCCGGTCCAGATAGCCCTCCATGATCCACATCAGCGCCCCGGCGGCGCTGACGGCCAGGATTAGCGGGGCCAGGACGGCGTTGCCGAAGATCAGGGTGGCGAGGGCCAACAGCAGGGGCCAGCCCAGGGAGCTGGCCGCGGCGTCGAACCGCCCCGGTTCGATGCCCCAGCTGCCGTGCTCGGCCAGGTTGCGGGCCAGCTCGAGGTGGATATAGGCGTCGTCGAGGGTGTAGGTGAAGGAGCCCTCGTTGGCCGCCGTGGAGGCCAGGGCGAGGTAGGCGAACAGCCCCGCCAGGACCAGCAGGACCAGCAACAGGGGCCGGCGGCGGCGCAGGAATGACCTCTTGGCGGGCTCGGAGTCCATCGCCTTCCCTTTCCGTGGCGGCCCCGCCGCGTGACGGTTCGGTGCAGCTTAAGTGTACATCCGCAGTATACCGGCGTCCGCATCGCCAGTCAAGCTCCGGCGACGCCCCGCCGCGCCCTGTGGTAAGATAAACTCGTACCTTGGACAACCGAGCGGGAGTTCCGTGCATTTCTTCGTCGCCGCCTTCGTGGTCTGGATCCTGGGGCTGGTCTTCGGCAGCTTCGCCAACAGCCTGATCCACCGTCTGCCGCGTAAGCTGTCCATCGTCCACCCGGGCAGCTTCTGCCCGGGGTGCGAAACCCCGCTGACCGCCGACGAGAAAATCCCCGTGCTCAGCTATCTGACCCTGGGGGGCAAGTGCGCTCACTGCGGCGAGAGGATCAGCCCCCGCTATCCCCTGGTGGAGCTGGGCAACGCCCTGGGCTGGCTGGGGGTTTTTCTGCGCTTCGGCTTCAACTTCCAGGCCGTCACCGGCTGCCTGCTGTTCACCGGTCTGCTGGTCGCCGCGGTCATCGACCTCGAGGAGGGGCTGATCCCCAACGGGCTGACCCTGGGTCTGGCGCTCATCGGCTTTGCGGCCAGCCTGCTGCCCTTCGGCTTGGACCCCCTGGACAGCCTGTTCGGCATTCTCGTCGGCGGCGGCTTCCTGCTGCTGTTCGCCCTGCTGGGGCGGCTGATCTTCAAGCGCGAGGCCCTGGGAGGCGGAGATCTGAAGCTGTTGGCCGCCATCGGCGCCTTCGTCGGCTGGAAGCTGGTCCTGCTGGCGGCCTTCATCGGCGTGGTCCTCGGAGCGATCGTCGGCGGCGTGCGCTGGGCGGTGACGGGCCAGCGGGAGCTGCCCTTCGGTCCCTTCCTGGCCGTGGGCGGGATGACGGCCTTCCTCGCCGGGGAGCTGATCCTCGGCTGGTATCTGGCGCTGTAGCGCCCCCCCCACCAACCCGGCCGTGGTGAACCCCGCCGCGATCCGCCGAGCACGACCACCGAGCACGACCACCGAGCATGACCACCACCCGTCAGCTCCACCACGGTGACTGCCTGGACGTCCTGCGGCAGCGCATCCCCGACGCCTGCGTCGACCTGGTCTACCTGGACCCGCCCTTCAACACCGGCGTCGAGCGACGCCTGCGGGACCGGGGCTTCGCCGACGTCTGGCGCTGGGATGCGACCGTCGAGGGCGAGTTGGCCGAGCTGGCCGAGCCAACCGCCGCCCCCGGCGTCGCCGGGCTGGTTCGCCTGGTTCGCGATGAGCTGGGCGACGACGCCCTGGCGGCCTATCTGGTCGGGCTGGGACGCCGCCTCGTCGAGGTCCGCCGGGTGCTCAAACCGGCGGGCTCTGTGTATCTGCACTGCGATCCCACGGCGAGCCATTACCTCAAAGTATTGCTCGACACTGTCCTGGGTAAGGAAAAATTCCAGCGGGAGATCGTCTGGCGGGTGGGCTGGGTGTCGGGCTTCAAGAGCCGGGCGCGCAACTGGGTCCGCAACCACGACGTGCTGCTGTACTACGCCGGGCCGGGCTTCACCTTCAACAAGGAATATCTGGCTTACCCCCCCGGCTATCGGCGGCGCGACGGGGCGATCCCCAGCGGCCCGGGGGTGCCCCTCGAGGACACCTGGAACTGCCACCCCGCCGACGAGCTGAACTCGATCATGATCATGAGCTTCTCCCGGGAGAAGCTGGGCTATCCGACCCAGAAGCCCCGGGCGCTGCTGGAGCGCATCATCCGGGCCTCGTCGAACCCGGGCGATGTGGTGCTGGACCCCTACTGCGGCAGCGGAACCACCCCGGCGGCGGCCGAGGCGTTGGGCCGGGGCTGGATCGGCGTCGACGCCAATCCGGCGGCCCTCGAGCTGACCGAGCGCCGCCTGCGGGAGGAGTTCCCGGAGCTGGAGTTTGATCTAGAATGCGGCAAGCGGACGTAGGGGGACCTCGAGGTTCACCCGGAAACCTTTCGTCATGGTGATGATGAGTAAATGCAAACGAACAAGACTGCTGGTTTTCAATACCTGGGTAGTTACGCTTATATTATAACAAATATGCACATACAGAAAAGGTGGTTTGCTGAGTGACGATTAGCTAATGAGGTATCTCTCTCGACTGCTGCCGTATACCTGTGTTGCTTTTTAACCTGACCATATTTATCTCCTGATTACAGAAGGGATCGTCTACCGTGTTCGGACCGAGGCACATATGTAACGCCCTGATAACATACGTGATGGGTAGAGCGCACTAGAAGTTGGCCGACGGCAGATGAAAAATGTGAGAGTTGCGGCGGGAAAGATACCCATCGACCCAGATAGACGAAGCTACCTAGAGCTAAACGCAAAGAGATAGCTCGTA
>WJLX01000169.1 GCA_014728225.1 Candidatus Coatesbacteria bacterium
GGCCGACGGCAGATGAAAAATGTGAGAGTTGCGGCGGGAAAGATACCCATCGACCCAGATAGACGAAGCTACCTAGAGCTAAACGCAAAGAGATAGCTCGTATTTTCCGGCTGAGCGTTGCGGCGGCCGCCGCGGCCGGGGCGGTCGGCTTATCCGCGAACACAGCAGCCAAAGGTGCAATCGACTAAGTGAGCGCCTCGCCGCCGCTCGCCAGGCCGCGCTGAACCTGATCAGCTATACCGTTATACCGAGGGCTACCGGGCCTGGAAGAAACTGTCACTCAACGGTTTTCACCATGCACACATCAACCATGACAAGACCCTGGTCATGACAAGACCCTGGTTGATCCGCCTGTGGTGGAAGCCGTTGAGCGACAGCTTGTTATAGGCCTTCCAGCCGTCGGAGTAGACGCTCGAGTCCAGCTCGACGTTCTCCAGGATCGCGCCCAGCAGGTGCTTCTCGCTACAGTTGGGCGGCAGGCTGACGCGCACCCCGCCGCCCCGCTCGAGCAGCCCGAAGACGGGGATCTTGCCGCCGGCGCCCCGGCTTCGCTTTCCTTTACGATGGCCGCCGAAGTAGGCCCCATCGACTTCTATGTGCTTGTCGAATGTGCCCCTCGAGTTTCTCCAGCTCGGCCTCCCGAGCGGCGGCGCTGCGCTATCTCATTGCGTTTCTCCGGCGGCAGCTCGTTGCGGCGCCCCCGGGGACGATGGTAGAACAACTTACCGCAGCGCTTGCACATATGACGCCCGTCGTCCAGCGGTAGTGTAGCGATAGTTACACTTCGGACACTTGACGTGCCTGTCGGGGTCACTCTTTAAGCCATCTGCCACATTGCCCCCTTTATTGGTGGCAGGATAACAGACTTGTTCACGCCGATATATGTACCCAACTGTAATACCTGATGTTCATCTTCTGTGATGATCCCTAAGCATTTTTAGAGAAAGTTCCTGTCATAATATGAAAATCGTCTCTGGCGGAGCGGTTGTTATTGTCTTGTGCTAAGAGATAATGAAGACATTAATGAAGTGACTATGTATATTAGGCAGATTCCAATACGTACCAATTTCGCAGTTATTATCATCGATCATCCCTACAGCGGACCAACACGGCGGTTGCCCGGAAGCGGGCCGACCCGAAGGTCGGCCCCTACAGAGGGTGGATGCTGTACTGTAAGCAAATATCAACCGTTCTGTCCGGGAGGACCTTCAGGTCCCCCGGGAATTCACCGCTATCCGGTTTCATCACGAGACCGACCGACACCAGCCGCCCCTACCGGAGTTGATCGTTATCAACCGATTTGGACCGGCAGCATGACCCCCGCCTTCGACATCCCCCGACGGCGCGAGGACGTCGAGGCCGCCGAGGCCCGACTGTCGACCTACGCCGCCCGCTCCGCCGCCGCCCGGCGCCGGGACCCGGACTACACCCCGGACCCCTACCGTTCCGAGTTCGCCCGGGACCGCGACCGCGTCCTCCACGCCCGGCACTTCCGCCTGCTGATGCACAAGACCCAGGTCATGCCCGGGCCGCCCCACGCCCGCTACACCACCCGGCTGACCCACACCCTCGAGGTGATGCAGGTGGCCCGCTCGATCGCCCGGACCCTGCGGCTCAACGAGGACCTGACCGAGGCGATCGCCCTGGGCCACGACCTGGGACACTCGCCCTTCGGCCATGCCGGCGAAGATACACTGCGCGAGCTGATGCGCGACGCCGGGGGCTTCGAGCACAACGAGCACTCCCTGCGCGTTGTCGACGAGCTCGAGGGGTTGGACCTGACCCGGGAGACGCGCCAGGGGATCCTCTGCCACACGGCCTATGACGCCGCCGACTACCCGGAGGGTCGCGAGCTGCCCGCCGCTTTCCTCGAGCTGGGCTATTCCGCCAAGGGGCGGCCCTTCACCGAGCCGCGCAGCCTCGAGGCCCAGGTCGTCGATCTGGCCGACGAGATCGCCTACCTGGCCCACGACACCGACGACATGCGCCGGGCCGGTCTGTTCGACGCCGGCCGCGCCCCGATCCCCGCGCGCCTGGCCCACTTCCTGCGCTCGCCCAAGCGCGAGACCCTGGGCACGCTGATCCGCGGTGTCATCGAGCACGCCGCCGGACAGCTCCGCGCCGCCGCCGCCGCCGGGATCGATCATCCCGTCATCGACTACCCCGAGGACCTGGGCCGCCTGGTGACCGAGTTCAAGGGCTTCAGCCGCGAGCGGTTCTATCACCATCCACAGATCGCCGCCCAGTGCCGCCGGGCCGAGGACATCCTGCACTCCATCTACCGCCACTGGGAGGCCTATCCGCCCGCCGAGGTCCGGGAGCGCGGCTACGCCGGGGCCGACGAGCGCGCCCGGCGCCGCCTGCTGCTGGACCACCTGGTGGCCCTGACCGACCCCGAGGCCGCCCACCTGTACCGCCAGTTGAACCTCTTCTGATACCAGTCGACTCACCGAAGCCGGGCCGCCCGGGTAAGCTCTGCCGCTGTTGCCCAGCCCCTGCTCTGCCCGGGCGCCGGGGGCGAGGTAGCGCTCGAACCAACCCGACCAACGACCGGCTTGCGCGACCGGCTCGCGCGACCGGCCCGCACGACCGGCTCGCACGACCGGCTCGCACGACCGGCCCGCGCCGGTCGGTTTTCGCAAAATGCACATTTTCCTGTACAGTAATGAAAGACCAAGCTATACTGAACTAAGATAACCGTCAGCGGGCGTTACTTAGACCCGGTCTTACCGAACCCGTCCATCCGTCCCGAGGAGCTGCCGTATGAAGCGTAGCGTCTTGTTATTAATTACCATCGTCCTGGTCACGGCCGCCGGGGCCGAGCTGATCTACGCTCAGAGCTTCGCCATCGCCGACGCCGTCATCGGCCTGCCCAGCACCACCTACGGCGCGTCCTACATGCTGGCCGACGACTTCGCGGTGCCCTGCGACTCCACCGTGGATCGGGTGGTAATCTGGGGCATCTTCCAGGAGGTCCAGCAGATGTCGGACTTCTGGGTCCGCCTGTTCACCGACGACGGCGGCGAGCCGGGTACGGAGCTGGCGGAAGTTTTCGTCGGCGCCAACTACATCACCTTCACCGACACCGGCGAGGCCTTCGGGACCGCGGAGATCTTCGAGATCGACATGGACCTGACGGCCGCCGGGGAGGAGCTGGACCTCGACGCCGGCCAGCAGTATTGGTTCAGCGCCCAGGCCCAGTACGACTACCTCTTCTACTGGGTCTGCCCCCTGCACGCCGAGTACGAGATGGTTCACCTCTCCAGCGACGACGGCGCTACCTGGGAGAGCTCCTACGAGGAATGGGAAGAAGAATACGACGCCTTCTTCGAGCTCCACGGCGACGTGACCGCCGTCCAACCCGCCTCCTGGGGCCGGATCAAGGCCCTGGACTAACCGAGCGCCCCACCAACCACGGTGACCGAACCGGCCCCCCGGGGCCGGTTGTTCTGTGGTCGAGATCATCAGTGCCGGTGAATGCCTCGCCCCTCTAACGGGTTTCCCGAGCAACCCGGCAGAGCCGATGCCGTCCCACAGATCAGCAGGATAAGCAGCATGACGGACAACATGATAATCATTCTGAAATCGCGGTGTGCGTACGTTATACTATTACTTGGTACCCTTGGATTACTCTGCGGAATAACGAAGCCACGATAAAGCGGAAGTTAAAAGTCATGCAAACCAAAATCATCATTTTCTCAGTCGCCTGCTGCTTTCTGATCGGCTCTGGAGCGGCCGCCGCGTCCGAGCTCGGTAAGCCGCCCGAATTAGCCCTCAGCGGCGGCGCCGAACCGACCAACGACGAAAACGCCCACTGGCAGGTCTACGACGACGGCGGCGAGAACGTCTTCGCCTGCTGCTGGACCACCTGGTGGCCCTGACCGACCCCGAGGCCGCCCACCTGTACCGCCAGTTGAACCTGATCTGAGCCCGACCCCAGGTTAGCCCGGGATCGGCGGCGAGCTCCGGAAGCCAAGAGTGGGTTGCGTAACACCAGCAACCGGCGCTGGGACCGGTTTTCTTCCGGCAGGGGACGGAAGAGTCGAAGGAAATCAGTTATACTTAGCATCATAGATGATCCTGGACCAATCAAGCAGCACCATTCATTCAACGCTACTCAATAAACAACCAAGCTATCAACAAAACCAGTCAGCCAGGGAAGTCGAGCAAGCGGCGGATAGAGCGGGTCGTTGATAATCGCCTTGACTGATGGCTTGAACATACGGCGATCAATCCCCCTTATCTGTTTGTCAATCGGCGCCTTGCGTTCTAGGTTCCCTCAACGTTGCTACGGCGGCGGGTTTGTGCTCGAACTGGCCCAGCTTACATGAGCCGGCAGCTCGAGCAACTGATAACCAAAGCTCAATCGCCACAATCAGCTTGAACGCTGCGCATCCACCAGCCTTATCATTGACTGGAACAGCAAGTCTTTTCGACAGCCTTCGGCACATCGGAACTAAGTGATCCCGAGCAAAACCGAAGCAGACCAGCATCCCCTCTCGGAAGGCAGTCTCGAGCATGAAACAGATTTCACTGATCCTCGTCATCCTCGTTGGCCTGGCCGCGGCCGAGGTCCTCTGGGAGAACCCCTACGGTTTTAGCGAAGTCGAAGGCGGCTACAGCGCCTACGACACCACCCACAGTCTGGATGACTTCGTTCTCGACAGCCAGTCCGACATCGAGGCCTTCGTCACCTGGAACATCTACGACGGCTCCCACCCCCGCGACCTGCTGGTCGCCCTCTCATACGACGACGGCGGGGTTCCGGGAAGCGTCTTCTGGGCGGTCAACGTCGACGCCGCCGACATCACCACCACCGACACCGGCGAGGATCTCTACACGCTGGACATAATAGAGACCCGCCTCGAGCTCGATCCCGCCGATGTCTACGAGGACTTGGCTCCGGGCACCTACTGGTTCGAGGTCCACGACCAGGGCGACGACCTGTTCGCCTGGCTCTACGAGAACGGGGGCAACATGCACGTCAACGACGAAGACAAGGGCGTCTCGGCCTTCTTCGTCGTCGAGGGCACGCCGAACAGCGCCGTGGTCGGAAGCTCCTGGGGCCGGATCAAGGCCCTGGACTAACCGAGCGCCCCACCAACCACGGTGACCGAACCGGCCCCCCGGGGCCGGTTTGTTCTTTGTTTGTTCTTTAGTTGTTCATTAGTTATTCTTTGGTTGAGACATCAGTGCCGGTGAATGCCCCACCCAAAAAAATATTTCCCGAGCAACCCGGCAGAGCCGATGCCATCCCACAAACTAGCAATATGACAGACAATATGATAGTACATTTGAAATCGCGGTCTGCGCACGTTATACTATTAGTTGGTAACAGCAGATTACTCTGCGGAAAAAAGAAGCCACTATAAAACGGAGGTAAAAGTCATGCAAACCAAAGCCATCATTTACTTCGTCGTCTGCTGCTCTCTGATCGGCTCTGGAGCGGTCGCCGCGTCCGAGCTCGGCAAGCCGGCCGAATTGGCCCTCAGCGTCGGCGCCGAACCGACCAACGACGAAAACGCCCACTGGCAGGTCTTCGACGACGGCGGCGAGAGCGTCTTCGCCTGCGTCCTCGACGGCAGTTCA
>WJLX01000170.1 GCA_014728225.1 Candidatus Coatesbacteria bacterium
GGCGAACAGGTTGCCCGTCGGCTTGAGCACGCGCAGGAACTCGTCGCGCCAATCAGCGGGGTCAAAATTCCGGTCCCATTCGGCGACATCGTTATTGAAATCCTTACGCCAAGACATCTTTATATTACCAGTAGAGTATGGACTTAAATTATATGGGGGATCTGTAAGGATTAAATCGATACTACCCTCACTTAGCTCCCTGATTTTTTCACGCGAATCTGATAGATAAATATCATACATCAGCTTAAGTAACACTTCTTTATTCATTGTAATGCTACCTTTATCTTATAAACATTCTCTCGATATGCCTGTAATACTATATCGTAACCATTACTATTTTTTGTAATGAAATTCCAAAACTCTTTTGCTATTAGCAACTCATCCTCAGAGAAGTATCTTAATACTTGATGTTGGTGCCATGGCTTACCTTCACCATATTTATTATAGGCTGTTGCAAAACGAATATAGATATTTGCATCATCACCAATGCTATTTGCTAATATAGCGTACTGCTCTAATAGGGCTTCCTTTTCTGATCGCGCCTTCTTTGTGTCTAAGTCGCCTCCAATTTTTAGTTCAATCAAATAGTGTGAGTTATTTTCTCTATCATACAAATAATAGTCACTGTCGTGTCTCTTATAATCTATTTTTCCAGTAATTTTATGAATAGCGTTATAATGGTTACTATCAGGTTTAACTTCATTTCGCTTATACTTTTCAAGTATATTATTGATATAGTTTAATTGTTCTTAATATATTGGACCATCAACATTATTATATACCTCATAAAAAGGCTTTGCAATATTGATCGCCATCCTTTCAAGCATATTGCCAAAGGACGAATCGAATGAACGTACAAGGGCGGAATAGTATACTAATTCCTCCCCAAGCTCTTTTACAAATATATTATTAATTTTACTTTGAATAACCCCCTCTAGGTTATCTACTTCCGCTATATGCCTAGCCTCAAAACCGGTAGCAAAAGATTCTACTGCAGCGGAAACGATTGATGAAATACCCTTACTTGTGTCCATTTTTTCCAATCCTAAAAAAGAAAGGCAGACAACAGATGGAGATAATACCACCCACATCTAATGTAGCGCAACCCCTACGCGCCGAAGTCAATGTTGCAGATGGGGCGCAGGTTGCCGATGGCGTAATGGAAGAGGAAGGTGCGCAGGGGGACCAGGCGGTCGTCGGCCAGGGTGATCTGGCTGATGCGCAGGTGGGTGGGGAAGAGGTGGCGCACGTCGTCGTGGTCGTGGTAGACCTGATCGATGACGCGGCGGAAGGGGGAGATGTTGAGGGAGAAGACGGAAAGGCGGTCCTGGGAGAAGTCGACCTTGGGGATCTCGAGCATCAGTTGCCATTCGAGGCGCTTGCGGATGTTGTGGGCGTTCTCGAGCAGCAGGGGGAACTTGATGTGGGTCTTGACGCGGACGAGTTCGGTCTGGACGGCGAGGGGGACGATCTGGTAGGGCTCGCGGTTGTTGAGCCAGCGCAGTCGGAGGGAGCCGTTGTCGGCCCAGGGGCGGTCGGGCCGGTCCCACCAGAGGCAGAACAGGCCGGGCTCTTCGGTGATGTAGCCCTCGTCGAGGAACCAGTGATCGTCCTCGCGGCGGAAGGGCAGGGCCCGGTCGTCGCGCTTGATGAGGTGCAGCAGGGCTTCGAAGTATTCCTCGCTCAAGGGCGCTCCAGCGGCGGGTCAGGTGGACGAGATTAGGCGATCAGCTCGAAGACGTCGAGATTGCAGATCGAGCGGAAGCTGCCGACGGCGTAGTTCTTGAGGTAGTAGCGCAGGTAGGCTTTGTCGTCGCCGGGGAGCTTGACGTAGGAGTAGCCGAGGTAGCGCCGCACCAGGGGGGTGAGGTCGGAGAGGTAGGGGAAGAGCTGGTCGAAGACTTGGCGGAAGCGGCTGTAGCGGCTGGAGAAATCGGCCTTGTTGTATTGTTCGGGGGGGATCTTCTTGATGTCGAGCATCAGGTGCTCGTCGAGGCGACGGGCGATGCTCTCGGTCTTGCCGACGTAGAGGGCGACGGGGCTGTGAGTGTCGATGTCGAGCATCTCGGTGTCGACGTTGAAGGGGACGAACTCGCCGCCGGCCTCGGCCGAGGAGAGCTTGAGCTCCAGGACGCTGCGGTCCTTCCAGAGGACGGAGCCGCGCAGCCACCAGATGCAGAAGACACCGGGCTCGTCGGGCAGGACGTCCCGGTCGAGCTCCCATCCCGAGGGGCGCTTGATCAGGGGCAGCTCGCGCACCTTACGCAGCAGGTTGAGCAGGGCGTCGAAGTATTTTTCGTTTTTCATCGTTGGGGGTCCGTCGGTGTGGTGTTGGGTTCGTCAGGCGCCGGCGGGGGCGCGGTCGAAGGCGAACTCGTTGTCGGCCAGGCTGGCCGCGGCGTTGTCGATGACGTCGATGTTGCAGATGGGGCGCATGACGCCGATGGCGTAAGCGGTGAAGAAGAAGCGCCAGAAGGCGTTCTTCCGACCCTCGAGCTTGACGTGGGAGTAGGCCAGGTGCTCGGTGATGATCCCGAGGACGTCGTTTTCGTCGGGAAAGTACTGGTCGAAGACGGAGCGGAAGTGGCTGATCTGTTTCTCCATCCCGCGCAAGCCGAGGAGGATGCCGGGGATGCGGGCGGTATCAAGCATCAGTTGCCGTTCGACACGGCGGGCCAGGTTGCGCGTCTTGCCGATGAACAGGGGCACGGGGAAGTGGTGGTCGACGTCGAAGAGGTCGCGGTTGACGCAATAGCGGCGCAGGACGGCCTCGTCGTCCTCGCGACGCACGAGCTGGAGCTCGAAGTCGACGGGGCGCTGCCAGTGCTCGTTGCCGCCGGTCCACCACAGGCAGTAGACGCCGGCCTCCGCGGGCAGGGCGCCCGGTTCGAGGGTCCAGCCGTCGGGGGTTTGGTTGAAGGGCAGGGGGTCAGTCTTGCGCAGCAGGTGCAGCAGGGCGATGAAATAGCCCTGTTTGTTGGTGGTCTTTCGCATGTCGAGCCTCGCATCGGTTGCAACGAAATGTTACGCGATTGAAACAGCTTACAAAAAAGCCCTCCCGCTGGAAACGGGAGAGCTTCGAGCCGGGGCTCGATAACAAGACCGACAGATCTCGGTTAGTGGTCGCCTCTGCATTGTGAGCCGTCGGGTTGCCGGTTCATGTCAAGGTGAATAGCCGTCCGGCGCTTTCCCTTCCGGATGCTCCGGGACGCCGTAACCAGACATCACCTTATGAAACAATGAGTTACAGCGGTTCGACAGCTCCTCGATTGCCCCCTATGGCATAGGCAAGTATGCCAGAGAAAACGCTGGTTTTCAATGGGACGACGGTCACATCGGCGGGGGTAACGGCGCCGGCCCCGCCCTGGACGAGCGGAGCCGGAGTCGCCGGTTCTTATCTGGACTTCTTCGCTATTGCGGCTCTTCGGGGGCCGGCTCTTCGGTGGTCTCGGCCTCCATCTCCTCGAGCATCATCAGGAACTCCTCGAGCTCGGCGAGGTCCATCTCGCCGGGTCCGCCGAAGCCCATCTCCATGTAGAGCTCGTTGACCATGTCGTAGAAGCCGTCGAACATGTAGGTCAACTCGTCGACGGCCTCGGCCGCCGTCTCGAGGTTCTCGATCTCGTACTCGGATTCCTCGCCCATCAGCACGGCCTCGTACTCGGTGATCATCGTCTCGACCAGGGGTCGCAGCTTCTTCTGCAGCAGGGCATCGGTCTCCTCGTAGAGCTCCTGGTCCTCCTCGGTCAAGTCGAGGAATTCCTCGAACTGTTCCTCGGAGAAACCACTCTCGCCCATGATGTCGACCATGAGCTGTTCATAGTCGCCACCCTCTTCGAGGACGGTCTCGACAACCTGATGGGCGGCGTCGACGAAGGCCTCGGCGTCGACCCGGGGCGGGCCGATCTTGTCGTCGAGGTAGGTCCAGACCTCGGTGAACAGGGCCTCGTACTCCTCGATGTCGCCGGGCTCGACCTCCCAGCACTCACAGGCCTTGACCAGGGCCTGCTTCTCCAGCTCCTCGGGGGCCAGGTCGGCGTTCTCTTCATCGTCGTAGAGCCGCTGGAGGATGGTGTCGGCGCTGCCGACGACCCGGACGTAACCGCCCGGTGTCAGGCCGCTGGAGTGCTGATAATTCTCGAGTTCATCGAACAGGCGAATCAGGATCTCGTCGGCCATCACCGGCTGGAGCAGCGAGTACTCGGTCAGCTCGACCTCGAAGGCCTCCAGCTTCTGGGCCGAGAATTCAACGCCTTCGAGAGCCTTGGCCCGGGCGGTCTCGGCAGTGGAGTTGCCGGCCAGGATATCCTTGAGCGCGTTCAGGTGGACCTCGACGTACTGCTCCGGCGTGATCTCGCCCTCCAGGTTGCCGAGGACGGCGAAGCGGACCTCCTGGACGTAACGGGTGTCCGGGGCTAGGTAGAGGGGGGTGATCCCGGGGTTCTCGCCGTCGTACCAGAAGTAGTCGGCCGGTCCGGAACGCTGCCGGGTGAGACGCTGCAGGGCGGCGAAACTGCGCGGCTCGACGTCGAAATCATCGAGGAACTCGAAGGCCTCGGGACGGCGGATGTACTCCTCGCCGTTGGCGTTGAGCAGACCGCGGGCTTCATCGAGCAGCATATACCAGCTGGGCTCATTGAGAGCGCCCAGGTAGGTGTCGACCAGCATCGCCCGGTCCTGATAACCGATCTCCTTGCAGGGATAGCTGAGGGTGATCAGCTCGTCCACCAGCTCGGCCAGATCGTCGGCATCCGGCGCCAGATCGATGAAGGCCTCGGTGACCTCGTCCTCGAGTTCGGGATCGATCTGCAGTTGGAGCTCGAAGTCATAGAGGTCGACCAGCTCGTAGCCGTAGAGCTGACAGGCCAGCTTCTCCGCCGGATCGGCCTCCGAATAACCGTAGTCGTTGAGTTCGAGGTCCAACTGGATCTCGGCGTAATCATCGGCGTCCATTCCGGCGCCGCACGACGTCAGCATCAGCGCGGCCCCAACAGCCAGGACCGTCAACAGGATCACCTTGAACGTGCGCATCGCTACTCCTCCGTCAGCGGTTAAGATCGTTCTTCGGTTGCGTTCTCGATCCATTCCAGATAGTCCGCGTGTCCGCCGACCAGCGGCAGGGCGACCACGCAGGGAACTTCGTAGGAATGCAATTCCACGGCTCGGGCCACCAGACGCTCCAGGCGGACCGCCGTGGTCTTCAACAGCAGCACGGTCTCCTCGTCGCGTTCGACGGCGCCGCGCCAGCGATAGACCGCCCGCATCCCGGGCAGGATGTTGGCGCAGGCCGCCAGACGTTCACCAACCAGGTTGTCCGCCAGGCGCTGGGCCTGCTCCGGGGAGGCGCAGGTGACGTAAACCATCAAGTAGTCGGCGTGCCTCATCGGGCTGGACCCCCAATCCGCTGCAGGCGACCCGCGATAGAAACTCCCGGCCCGGCGGCCTGCTGCCGCCGGAACTGGCACGGTTTTTGCAAGTCTTAAACCGCAGAACGGACGACGGTTGTCGATTCCGCAAAAACCGTGCCAGTTCCGGCGGTGTCGAAGTCCGAGAGGTAACGTTGATCGTCGGCGGGTCGATCGCGGGTCGCCGGCGTTGCTACCTTTTCTCCCCGGTCGACAGGGGTGTGCGCGGGATTATGCCTCCCGTCGCCGGGTCCGGCGGTCGGCGCCAAGCTACAGTTCGTCGAGCTCCATCATCAGGGCCACGCGGCGCTGGTGCCGGCCGCCTTCGAACGCGGTATCGAACCAAGTCTCCAGGAGTTCCTCGAGTTCCGGGGCGGTGTCGACGCCGCCGGCCAGACAGAGGACGTTGGCGTCGTTGTGGGCCCGGGAGCGGGCGGCGTTCTCCGGGATGCGCACCAGGGCGGCGCGGATGCCGGGGATCTTGTTGGCGGCCATGCACATCCCGACGCCGTTGGTGCAGACCAGCACGCCGCGGTCGGCCTCGTCGCGGGCCACGGCCTGGGCGACCAGCTTGGCGTAGACGGGGTAATCGACGGAATCCGGCGTATCGGTACCCAGGTTGATCACCCGGTGGCCGTGTTCGATGCAGTAGGCGATGACGCGGTTCTTGACTTCCAACCCACCGTGGTCGGCGCCGACGGCGACCCTCATTGGTGCCTCCCGGGATTAGCTTGCCAATCTTGTGAAATTGCAGTCGTTACGGCGGTGGTCCTATCCATACGAGAGTTGGTGAAAAGCGATAATCGGGCTTCATCGATGAAGGTTAGCGGATGGTTCATCGTCGGTCGGCTTCCTTCAGCGGGCGCGGGTAGAAAGCACCAGCTCGGCCAGCCCGGGAAGCCGCCGCAACTCCTCGGGCGAGATACGACCCTGCCGCAACAGCCGGGGCGGTGAGCCGACGAGATCGATAATCGTCGAGACGACGCTGGAATCCGCCGACCCGCCGTCAACGTAGCAGGGGATATCCTCGCCGAAATAACCGTAAGCCTGATCGACACTCAGCGCCGGCGGCTTCCCTGCGGGGTTGGCGCTGGGGGCGACCAGGGGTTCGTTCAAGACCGCCAGCAGCTCGAGCAACAGCTCGTCGTCCGGCACCCGCAGGGCGACGGTGCGCCCACCGGCCAGGGGGGCGCGGGGCAACTGCGGACCGGCGGGCAGAACCAGGTTCAGCGGCCCGGGCCAGAAGCGCCTCGCCGGTATCAGCCAGTTGTCTTTCCGGGGTTCGCAGTACCTCTCCACCCAGTCGGCGGCGCCGATCAGGCAGACCAGGGCCTTGTCGCGGGGGCGGCCCTTGAGCCGATAAACGCGCTCGACGGCGGCTTCAGCGGCCGCCCGGGCGATCAAACCGTAGGTCGTGTCCGTGGGCAGGCAGGCCGTCCCGCCGCGGCGCAGCAACCGCACCAGTCCGGCGAAGCCTTCGCAACCGGGAGAATAGCCGGGGAAAGGCCATGCCCCGTCTCGTTTCGGTGCGTTGCTCATTAGCTAAACTATAAACCGCCGCCGGGGGGATCGTCAAGGAAGCAGCTTGCCTTCATGCGCCGGTCAAGATATTATTGGACGCACTTCGTCACCCCTCCAAGGAACAGAAGGAACAGAAGGAGCAGAAGGAGCAGCATGAAGAATTGGCGCCTGCATCTGTCGATCCTGTTGATCAGCCTGGGGACCCTGGTTTTCGAGTTATCGTTGATGAGGGTTTTCTCGGTGACCATCTGGAATTACTTCGCCTTCTTTGTGGTCTCCCTGGCCCTGCTCGGTGGCAGCACCTCGGCGGCGCTGATCTTCATCCGACGCGGCTGGTTCGCCGAGCGCATCGAACGCCTGCTGCCCTGGACGGCGGGGTTGTTCGCCGCGCTGTGCGCCCTGGCCCCCGCGCTCTACCTCAACCTCGATCTGCACGTCACCTTCACCGCCCTCGGGCTGCTCAAGCTGCTGGCCCTGGTGTTGATCTTTTTCCTGCCTTTCCTGCTGGGCGGCTTCACCATCGCCGCGATCTATTCCTTCCACTCCGAACGCATCGGCAGCCTCTACTGGGCCGATCTCCTGGGCGGCGGTCTCGGTTGTCTGCTGGTGATCCCCCTGCTCAACCTGGTGCCGGCGCCCAATCTGCTGGCCTGGATCGGCTTGTTGCCCGCGACGGCCTCCCTGTTGTTGGCCAAGCGCCCCGGGGTCGACAGCGGTCGGGGCGGACGCGTCGGACTCTTCGCCCTGGGTTTGGTGCTGGTTCTGGCGCTCAGCCAGTTCTACGCCCCCGAAGTGTACGACATCCATTACTCCAAACTCTATCGCGTCGATCGCGGCGAGCCGATCCAGACCACCTGGAGCCACTTCTCCCGGCTGACCGTATATGAATCGGTCTTCTGGGTTCCCGAACCCGACAAGCCCTTCGGTTGGGGGATGAGCGAGACCCTGGGTGACGAGACTATCGACCAGTACTGGATCGACCAGGACGACAGCGCCGGGACGCCGATCACCCGCTTCGAGGGCGATCCGGCCGAATTGGATTTCCTGCCCTACGACGTGACCAACCTGGCCTACAGCCTGGGTGATTACGACAACGCCCTGATCGTCGGCGGCGGCGGCGGCCGGGATATCCTGGCGGCCAAGCACTTCGGCGTCGACGAGGTCACCGCCGTCGAGATCAACCCCCAGATGATCGAGTTGGTCGAGGAGACCTTCGCCGACTTCGCCGGCCGACCCTACAGCCTGCCCGGGGTGACCGGGGTGGTCAGCGAGGCTCGCAGCTACCTGACCCGGGACGAGGAACGCTACGACCTGTTGATGATCTCGATGATCGATTCCTGGGCCGCCACCATGGCCGGCGCCTTCGCCCTCTCCGAGAACAACCTCTACACCGTCGAGGCCGTCGACCTCTACCTCGATCACCTGACCGAGGACGGCGTCTTGACCATGTCACGCTGGTACAACTCCAACCTGAAGTACGAGACCTACCGCCTGGTCAACCTGCTCTACGAGGGTCTTGAACGTCGAGGGTACGATACTCCGGCCGAGCACATCGCCGTTGTCAACGGCGGCAGCATCGCCACCGTGCTGGTCGGCCGACAGCCTTTCGAAACCGTCGAGCTGGACCGTTTAACCCGATACGCCGAGACGATGGACTTCACCCCCCTCTGGCTGCCCGGTCGGTCCGCCGCCGATCCCGAGTTGAACCAGATCCTCTCCGCCGAGCGTGAGGCCTTCCTCGCCGGGCAGAATCTGGATCTCTCCGCCCCGACCGACGATCGACCCTTCTTCTTCATGTTCACCGACAGCGTCCTGGGGGAAATGTCAGAGGAAGCCCAGGAAGCCAGCTTCATGCCCTACAGCCAGGTTCTGCTGCGTTGGTTGTTCTACATCCTGCTGGGCCTGGCCCTGGTGTTGATCATCCTGCCGCTGGCGTTGAAGAAAAAAGAACCCGGGGAGGATTTCACCCTCGGCCGGGTGCTGTTCAAACAAACCCGCCAGTGGCTGTACTTCGCCGCCATCGGCCTGGGCTTCATGCTGATCGAGCTGTCACTGATCCAGCGCTACGTCCTCTTCCTCGGCCACCCCAGCTACGCCACCACCGTGGTGATCTTCGCCCTGCTGCTGTTCGCCGGCCTGGGCAGCGCCTCGACGACCCGCCTGGCCAAACGCTGGACGATCCGCCGTGTCCAGCTCATCGCCCTGGGATGCGTCATCCTGCTGGGGGTGTTCCAGGCCCTCGTCGTCCCAGCCCTGCTGGAGAACGCCCTGGGCGCCGCTCTGGGTTGGCGCATCGCCCTGAGCATCCTGTTGCTGGCCCCCCTGGGCTACGTGATGGGGATGTCCCTGCCCCTGGGCATCAAGCGGCTCAACGCGATCGACGCCGCGGGAATGGTACCCTACGTCTGGGGCATCAACGGTGTCTTCAGCGTCTTCGCCTCCGTGGTCTCCATCGTCATCGCCCTGAGCTGGGGTTACACCATCGGCCTGTTCTGGGCCTTGGGGGCCTACCTGATCGCCCTGCTCTGCGCCGCCGGAAACTGGCGCCGCCGGAAACCTCAAGCCGACCCCCTCACCGATAAGGGCTGATATCCACCTCAGCCGGGGAGATCTTCGGCTGAAAAGGGGCGAGGGGCGGTTCTTTTCAACGGCCGCCCCGGCCAACGATCAGCAAACGCGGTTGAAAAAAGACCGGCCGGCGGCCGGAGAAAGGACAACAATGCGCAGATTGGCCCTTCCGGCTGCCCTGGTCGTACTGCTCGCCTCGACGGGCTGTGAACAACGCTTCGAGGAGCCGGAGATCGAGTTCCGCCATCTGGGAAACTGGGAGTTCACCGACAAGGGCGTCGAGCTGGAGGTCGAGATCGAGGTCACCAACCCCAACGACATTTCGGCGACGGTTCTGCGGGCTGATTACACCCTGAGCATCAACGGCGTCAAGGCCGGTACGGGCCACGCCTCCGATCTGCGGCTCCCCGCCGGTGAAACGGTCAGTCTGAACCTGCCGCTGAACCTGAGCTACGGCGGCCTGGTTGACGCCGCCCTGGCCGGCGACTGGCCCGAGGTCGATTACGTCATCAACGGCACGGCCAAGGTCAGCGCCCTGGTGCACACCCGGGAGGTCGAGTTCAGCGAAGCCGGTACGGAAGAAGTGCCGTTGTCGGCGGATTTGCTGCGCTTCCTGCACTGAGCCGTCGCCTCAACCACCGCCAAGCATCCGCCGCAACGCCGCCGCGGCTTCGACGGCCTTGCCGCGGGGGTGGTTGTTGAAGAACAGGAAGACCCGCTCGAGCGGTCCGCTGATCAGGCGGATCATCCGTTCCAAATCACCGTCGTCGCCCCGCAGCTCGGGCGGCGACGGTTTTTGCTTCGCTGAGGCGGCCGTCGACTCAGTTGCCGACTCGTTGACGGCCTGGAGTCGCCGGACCCAGGGCGCCAGCTCGTCCCCGTCGTAGGCGTAATCGTAGCGGGTGACGTTGTCCCCCCGCCACCAGGTGTCGGTCCGTCGGCCGTGAAAGCGCACGTAGATCGTCGGCGTCGTCGCCACGAGCCGGGGCGGCGGGAGCCGTTCCAGGCGGGGCATATCCACGCTGACCCAACTCAGGCCCAGCTCGGCGCACAGCTCGGGTCCGGGGCCCTCGAGCCAGTCCCGACGGCGGAACTCCACCGCCGCTTGCAGACCGGCGAATTCCTCGGCCACGGCCCGCAGGTAATCCAGGCTGGCCCGGTCGGGTTTGAAGCGGTAGGGGAACTGCAGCAGGGTGGGACCCAGCTTGCCCGCCTCGGCCAGCGGCGTCACCGCGGCGCAGTAGTCCTCGACCAGGAGCCGATCCAGGGAGTCGTAGCTCTCGGGGTGGGTGACGCCGCCGGGAGCCTTGACGCTGAAGAGGAAGCCCGGCGGGGTGCGCGCGGCCATCCCGGCGAAGACCCGGGCCGGCGGCAGCCGGTAGTAGGTGGCGTTGATCTCGACGCTGTCGAAGGCCGGCGCCGTTTCTCCGGCCAACAGGTCCGTCTGCCGCGCCAGGGAACCGGAGTAGAAATCGAGCATCGCGCTCCCGGGCAAGCCCGTCGGATAGTAGACGCCCCGCCAGTCGTCATAGGAGTACCCACTGGTCCCCAGACGGAATTCAGCGCCTTGGTGGATTATCGGCACACCCGCCTCCCCGGTGTCAATCAACTCCAACAGCGGCCTGTGGTATGATGATCCGCGCCCTCCAGCCCGCTGACTGTCATGCTGATCTGGTCGCTCTGCCGCAATTTCGAGCTCTACTCCTCCCAACGCATCCGCGAGGCCGCCGTTGAGCGGGGTCACGAACCGGTCGAGATCGATACCGGTCGCCTGAGCGCTCTGACCGTCGACTCCCGACCGGCGTTGCTGCTGGACGGGAAAGCCGTCGAGCCGCCACCGGCGGCGGTCTACCGTTCGGGCTACACCCGGCTGGCCTTCGGCTGGGACCTCTCGCTCTGGCGCCAATTCGAGGCCCTGGGGGTGGTGACCCTCAACACGACGGCGGCGGTGCTGCGCTGCAGCGACAAGTTCTACACCCTGCAACTGCTGGCCGCGGCCGGCCTGCCCGTTGTCGACGCCGCCCTGGTGCGCGAGCCGACGGAGCTGGAAGCCGCGGCCGCCGCCGTCGGCGGTTGTCCGCTGGTGCTCAAATGGAGCCGGGGCACCCGGGGGGTGGGCACGGCCCTGGTCGAGTCCGCCGCCGCCCTCGTCAGCCAGTGGCAGCTTTCGGCGGCCCTGGAGCAAACGGCCCATCTGGAGCGCTTCCACCCCGAAGCCGCAGGACGCGATCGGCGGGCCTTCGTCATCGGCGCAAGGCTGGTCGCTTGTTATGAACGCCGCGCCGCAGCGGGCGAGTTCCGCTCCAACGTACACCGGGGCGGCGACGCCGTCGCTCACCGACCGAGCCGGGCCGAAACCGAGCTGGCCGAAGCGTCCGCCCGGGTCCTGGGCCTGGAGGTGGCCGGGGTCGACCTGCTGCCCACCGCCGACGGTCCCCGGGTGCTGGAGGTCAACTCCGTCCCCGGGCTGCGTTACGTCGAGACCGTCACCGGCGTCGACGTCGCCGGAGCCCTGATCGATCATCTGGAACGGCTCTGCGTTAATAAACGACAAAGTACGAGAAAATAGTAGATTATTGGAACACCAGACGGGTCGTCCGCGTAAACTTGATGCAGGCGCGACCACCTCCTCCTAGTGCAACACGGAGCGCCTGCGGGGCCGGTCTCCCCCACGCCGACCCCACCAACAAGCGCGACCCTTCCTACCAAACGGAACCGGTTTTCCTCCCCCGCTGACCGGTATCCAGTCCCCCGGGAAGGGTCGCGCCCTTTTTCCATCCCCGTCCAGACCCCGCCGGCGAACGCCGCAAAGCCACCCCGGCCGGGAAACGCAAGGGTCTACAACACACCTCCGGCCGGCGGCGGCTATTCACGGGCGGGGTCAGCCGCGCAGCCAGAGCGAGGCCAACTCCAGGTGCTCGGTTTGGGGCGCCATATCGAAGACGGCCAGCTCGGCTAGCTGGTAGCCCGCGTCGAGCAGCAGCCGGGCATCGCGCCAGAAACGCGCCGGATTGCAGGCGGCGAAGAACAGGGCGCCGGGCTCATGGGCCAGCAGGGAACGCAGTATCCCCTTGCCCAGGCCGCTGCGCGGGGGGTCGAGGATCACCAGATCGGGACGGGCCAACTCGGCCGGGAGCTGATCGAGGGCCGCCTCGACCCGCCCGGCGCCGATGATCACCTCGGTGTCGCCGGAGGCCAGATTGGCGGCGGCGTCCTCGGCGGCGGCGGGAGCGACCTCGACGGCGAAGAGCACCCCGGCCTCTGCGAGGAGGACGGAGCCGAGGAGGCCGTAGCCGGCGAAAAGGTCCCAGACGGTGCCGAGGGCGACGGTATCTTTGGTGGCGAGCAGTCTGCGCCGCAGCCAGCGGGCTCCGGCGTCGCTGGGTTGGCCGAAGGTGCCGGCGCTCTTGACCAAACCCGCCTCGACGGTCGGAAAGCGCTCGGCGCCGGCGACGCGGCGGTCGGCCTTGCGCCCGGCGGCGCGCAGGCCGACCAGGCCGGGCAGGGCCGCGGCGATCTCGTCCCAGGGCAACTTCGGCGGACGGGGTCGGGCGAAGCGCAGGGTCAGAGCCCAACCCTCGAGGGCCCGTTCCAGTTCGACGGCCTCGAGTTGGTGCCAGGCCGCCGCCCTCCCCAGGTGACCATCCAGCAGACGCCGCAGGGATTCCAAGCCGTCGTTCAAGACCCCGTTCAGCAGGGGGCAGCGCGCGAACTCGACCAGGTGGTTGCTGCCCCGGGCGTAGTAGCCCAGCCGCGGCCGACCGCGGCGCCAGACCACCTGCAATCGCGCCCGGTCGCGGTAAGCGAAGGGCTCGTTGGCGTCGATGCTCGGGGGCTCGAGTTCCAGTCCGGCGATCTTGCGCGCCCCGTCGGCCAGTTGGCGTCCCTTGTAGTGCAACTGGGCGGCGTAGTCGAGGTGCTGCCAGGAACAGCCGCCGCAGTCGCCGTAGCGGGGACAGCGCGGTTCGATCCGCTGCGGGCCGGGCTCCAGCAGCTCGACGATCCGGCCGCGGTCGAAGGCCTTGCCGCGCTCGACCAACTCGACCAGGATCACGTCGCCGGGCGCTCCGTAGGGCACGAAGACCACCTTGCCCTCCAGCCTTCCCAGGGCGTCGGGGGCGGCGAGGTCCTCCAGCTTCAACCTGCGGACGTCTTCAGTCAAGGTTCTCCTCCTCGGCCGACAGCTCTCCGGCCCGTTGTAACAGGACGTCGCGCTCGTTGAGCTCCGGGTTGTCGAGGACCTCCTCGAGCAGACGTTCCAGCAACCGGCCGACCCAGGGGCCGGGTTCCCGGCCGGTCAGGCGCAGCAGATCCCGCCCGTCGATCGCCAGGTCGCCGAGCTCGAGGGCGGCGCCGGCGACACCCAATCCCTCGATCCGCTTCATCAGGGCGACGATGTCGGCCGGGGGCGCGTAGAGTTCTTCACGTCGGTGGGCCGAACGGTCGGCGATCACCAGATCGAACAGGTCGGCCAGATGCTCGACGCCGATCCGGCGGACGAAACGCCGCACGGCGGCGTCGCCCCACTCCGAGGTGTAGAGGAACATGTGCCGTCGCACCAGATGGACCACCCGGCGGCGCAGTTCACCGGGCAGCTTGAGCCGCCGCAGAGCGCGCTCGGCCAGCTTGGCCGACAACTCGTCGTGACCGTGGAAGATCAACCGCCGGCCCCGTTCACGCCGTGCCGCCGGCTTGCCGACGTCGTGGAGCAGGGCCGCCCAGCGCACAACGAGCTTGTCCCGGGGGGCGCGATCGCAGGTCAGCAGGCTGTGGTCGTAAACGTCCAGTTCGTGACGGCCGCCCTGGGTCACGCCGTAGCAGTTCGCCAGCTCGGGCAGGCAGTGCTCCAGCAGACCGACGCGGCGCAGCAGCTCGAAGCAGACGCCGGGGCGCTCGGCGTTCAGGGCCTTGTTCAGCTCGGCGCCGACGCGTTCCCAGGCCACCCCGCGGGCGACGGCGGCGTTGTCGCGCAGGGCTCGTCGGAGGTCCGCGGTCGGCCCCAGCTCCAGCGTGGCCGCGAAACGGCAGGCCCGGTAAGCCCGCAGACCGTCCTCGGCCAGGCGCCGCTCCGGATCGCCCACCGCCCGCAGCACACCGCTCCGCAGATCGCTCAGGCCGCCGAAGGGGTCCAGCAGCTCACCCTCCGGCAGCTCCAGGGCCAGGGCGTTGACGGTGAAGTCCCGTCGGGCCAGGTCCTCCTCGATCGAGACCCCGAAGCGCACCTCGTCGGGACGACGGCCGTCGGAGTAACCGCCCTCGCCGCGCAGGGTCGTGACCTCGAAAACCCCTCCGCCGTGCTGCACCAACACCGTGCCGAAGCGGCGACCGACCTCCGGCGCGCCGGGAAAGGCCCGGCCGACGACGTCCGGCGTCAGGTCCGTGGCCAGATCGATCTCGCTCGGCTCCAGCTCGGTGCATAGCACCGGCAAGGACGGGCGCTCTTTGGCGAACCCGGGCCTGCGGCGCAGCAGGTCGCGCAGGGCGCCACCGACCAGCCAGACCCGGCCCCCGGCGGTACGCAGCCGTTCCACCACCTCGATCAAGGCCTCGGCTTTGTGTTGGTCGTCCATACCAGTTTCTCACGTCCCGGCTCAGCGGCGGCCCCGAGACCAAGAAGGGCCCGCCCGGGCCCTAGAGAATGTCGTAGAGCGCCGCGCCCGGCGGCGGTGACTTCAGCGCGCCCTCGTGCTTGAGCAGATACACCTTCAGCGCCAGCGAATGGTCGCTCTGATCGCCGTAGCCTCCCAGGGCGCCGTCGGTGCGGATCACCCGATGACAGGGCACGATCAGCGGCAGGGGGTTGACGCCGACCGCGTTGCCGACGGCCCGGGCCGCGCGGGGGTTATCGATCCTGCGAGCCAGCTCTCCGTAGCTAACCGTCTGTCCCAGCGGCACCCGGACCAGCTCCTCCCAGACCCGGCGCTGGAACTCCGTGCCGTCGAGGGCCAGGGGCAGATCGAAAACGGCGCCGGCGTCGGTGAAGTAGGCCTCGATACGCCGCGCCGCCCGCTGCAGCAGCGGCGACCACTCCCGCCGGGCGTCGGCTCCGGCCGCGTAACCGTCGCCGGCCAACAGGTGACAGTGGGTCAGCAGGCCGTCCTGCTCCTCCAGACCCACCCGGCCCCAACCACGCTCGGTCCACGGAGCCTCGATCAGCACCCGACGTATCGCCATTAACGACCTCTACTGAACCTGTTCGCTCATCCCGTAATCCAGCGCCAGCTTCCACTTCCCGTCGACGTAACGGAAAAAACTGGCGTTCTCCAACTCGCCCTCCGTGCCCGGATAGCGCCAATGGACCTCGGCGGTGCCCTGGGCCGGGTCCAGGTTGAGCACCTTCAGATCGTCCTCGCCGAAGGACTTCGCGAAGGCCTCCTCGTGGGCCGACCAGCTGCGCTCGATCTCCTCCTCCAGCGTTCCCAGCTCCGGATAGTCAGCGTAGGCCTGACGCATGAACTCCAGGGATTCCGTGGAGTAGAAGCCCAGCACCTCGTCGTAATCCCCGCGGCGCACGGCGCGCACCACCGCCAGGAAAGCCCCGCGGACCTCGCCCACCGGGTCGGCGCTCTCCACCAGGCCCTCCCCGTCCTCCGGGGGGGTCTCGACTTCCGTCTCGCCGTCTTCTCCGCAACCGAGGAAACCCAGGGCCAGCAGAACCGTCAATACCATCCACAACCACGCCGTGCGCATCTCAACCTCCGGTGCTGTCGATCCAAAAACCGATTATAGCACAGGGACGCCGGTCCCATAAAAGCAGAACGCCCCCGGCGGGGGCGTCCTGCCTTGCTGGAACGGAGCCTAGTTGCCCGGAACCGGGACATTGCTGTCGGTCAACGCCAACACCTCGCCCTCGACGAGGTTGAAGTTCACCAGGTCGTACTGCTGGATCTTGACGATCCCGAACTGGGGCACGAACCACAAATCCTGCTGCCAGGGAGCCGAGGTCGAAGTACCGTCGCCCACCGGATCCAGAGTCACCGTACCCGTATACTCGATCTTGTAGGCCGACAGCGTCGCGCTGCCGTAGAGGAAGTCCTCCTTGGCCGTGACTTCGGCATCGAGGCTGAAATCGACGGCTTCCCACATATCACCGCTGTAGTCCCACAGCTCCGGGGTCAGGCCCGTCACGTCCCAGCAATCCCACTCATCGCCGACGGCCATGCCATACTCGTCCCAGATCAGAACATTGCGCGGCGACTCGTCGAAATCATCCTGCTCGTCCGGGAAACCGCCGGTGAACGAGGCATAGGCCAGGAACTGGACACTGTCCGTGTCATCGTCGAGTATCTTGTGGGCGAAATAGTCGTTGGAATCCATCGAGTCGAAGTCCACTCGCAACCACTGCTCGCCCTCGACCAACAACAACTCCGGATCCGTCGAAACGGTAAACGTCATGTAATCGACGATCTCACCGTCGTCGGTGATGCTGTACTTCCAGTAGTTATCCTTCTCGTTGGGGAAAAAGGCCGCCGTGTCGATCTCCGTCTGTCCATCGGTAGCCGTCGAATCACAGCCGATCAACCACAGGGCGGTCAGGCTCAACAGCAACACTAGAAACTTGCGCATTCGGTACCTCCATGTTGGGCGCCAAGACGCCCGGTTTCACTTTGACTCGAAGTCCACCACAATTGGAGTAGTATAGCACGTTACAA
The DNA here is from genome assembly GCA_014728225.1 of Candidatus Coatesbacteria bacterium. Classification (NCBI taxonomy): domain Bacteria; phylum Candidatus Coatesiibacteriota; species Candidatus Coatesiibacteriota bacterium. The sequence continues at coordinate 17,147 of WJLX01000170.1, forward strand.
TCCACATTCCCACCCTTGACAAACTCCACCCCCCCTCCCTATAATACTCCCCGCTTCAGCGCGGGAATAGCTCAGTGGTAGAGCATCGCCTTGCCAAGGCGAGGGTCGCGAGTTCAAATCTCGTTTCCCGCTCCATCCACCCGGGAGGGTGGATTCTTTTTGGTTACGTTTCGAACACCGGTGATACTCCGCGCCATCGCCCCTGTGCTCCAATCCGCCAACCACACCGAAGGGTGACTTCTTTTCGGTTACGTTTCGAACACCGGTGATACTCCGCGCCATCGCCCCTGTGCTCCAACC
>WJLX01000171.1 GCA_014728225.1 Candidatus Coatesbacteria bacterium
CCCTGGAACGGGGGGAGTAGCGACCGGCCGACGATCTCAACCGCACTCGTTACAGGGGGGCGACCCACGGGTCGACCCCCGCTTGCCGTATTCAGGCTTTGACGCCGGGTGCTTAACGCTGGGAGCCCGTTGAACCCCGCCGCCGCGGGGCGGCTCGGGCGGCGGAACTGGCACGGTTTTTGCATCTCGGCGACCGTTACCAATGAGGATAACGGTCCGCCTCAGCAAAAACCGTGCCAGTTCCGCCGGGGCGGTAACCCGGCGCCTGCATTGGTTCGCCGGGGTTCAACGGGCTCCCAGCGTTAAGCACCCGGCGTCAAAGCCTGAATACGGCAAGCGGGGGTCGACCCGTGGGTCGCCCCCCTGTAACGAGTGCGGTTGAGATCGTCGGCCGGTCGCTACTCCCCCCGTTCCAGGGCCCGTAGTTGACGGTGGAAGCGCCCGTAGTGCCAGTGAGCCAGGTCCATGTCCCGGTCGTCGCGGACCTCGGCGTAGCGTCCCACGGCGCGGACGGCGGCCCGCAATTCATCCTTGGCGAAACCGGCCCGGTCGTGGAAGCTGTCGACCTCGCCGATCTCGGCCATCCAGGGCGTGACCGAGAACGGGGTGCCTTCGGCGACGACGCTGTCGGCCTTGATCATCAACCGCTCGCCGATGCGGCGCAGCTCGGCGGCGGTCTGCCGGGGATTCTCGAAGACGCCGTAGACGGTCAGCACGACGATCGTCGCCGCCAGCAACAGCCCGAGAACGACCAGCCAGCCCCACAGCCGGCGTCTCTCGGCGCGATGTTCACTCATCGCGGGCCTCCTCGAGGGCGGTGGTGTAGTCGTCGAAGTAATTCTGGGCGGCGACCAGGTCGCCGGGCAGCTCGCCGGTACGATAGGCCGCCAGGGCGTCGACGGCGGCCCGCAGGTTGACGACGGCCCGGGCGGCGGCGTCCGTCGATTCGTCGAATTCGTCCAGGGCCCGGCGGTACTCGGCGGGAGCGAAGTCGTCCAGACGCTCCTGCTTGACCAGGTGGGGCGCCAACTGGTCACCCAACTCCGCCAGCTCGTTCAGGACGGCGGCTTCGGCGGGCTCCTCCTCGCCGCAAGCGGCGACGAGGACAAGGATCAGCAGGGCCGGCAAAAGGGCCGTTCGACCGGCTTGCGCGAGCATCGGCGGCCTCCCGCAGTGATTGCGCTTGCAGTGAATGAACTGGTCGACGGTTACTCGGTCAGCTCCTCGAGGACCTCCCACTCGCCGTCCTCGACGCCCAGGGCCTCTTCGAGGCCGGGGCGCCACCAGGAGTCGTCCTCGGTGGCCGAGAGGGCCAGGGCCTCGACCAAACCGGCCAGCGGTTCGGCGACCAGGGCGGCGGGGCGTGTCAGGGGACCTTGCTCGATCTGCCGCCGCGTCTCGGGTCCCGAGGGCAGGCGGTGGATGACCAGCACGATCGCCGCACAGACCAGAAAGCCCTTGAGGAAACCGACGACGGCGCCGACGAGGTGGTTGACCCAGCCGGCGATGGTGGCGTCGATCAGCTTGGAGATGACCTTGCCCAGGAAGAGCAGCAGGACCATCGCGGCGATGAAGACCACGAGGAAGGCCAGGGGTCCGGAGATGTCGAAGCTGCCGCCCAGGCCCTCGAACAGCCGCCCCACGGGGACATAGAGTACGCTGGCCAGCATCAGGGCGAAGATGAAGCCCACCAGGCCGACCAGCTCGTTGATCAGCCCGGCCACGGCGCCGCGGATCAGCGCGGCCGCCATCAGGATCAGGAATAACCAGTCGAGCCAGCCCATCGCGAACTCCTTAGAGGGTGCAGGCGGTGCAGAGGGCGATGGAATTCAGCTTGGTCTCGGCGTCGTCGGCCCGGGAGAGCAGGACGATCGGCGCCGCGGCACCGGCGATCAGGCCGCCGATCTTGGCCCCGGCCAGGTAGAGCAGGCCCTTGGCGAAGATGTTGCCGGCGCGGATATCGGGCACCAGCAGGATGTCGGCCCGTCCGACGACTTCGCCGCCGATACCCTTGATCGCTGCCGCTTCGGCGCTGACGGCCAGGTCCAGGGCCAGCGGGCCGTCGACCTCGCAGGGGCCGAACTGCCCCCGGGCGGCCATCTGGGTCAGCGAGGCGGCGTCCAGGGTGTCGGGCATGTCGGGGTTGACCTTCTCCACGGCGCCCAGCACGGCGGCGCGGGGCCGCTGGTAGCCCAGCTTGCGCAGGGAGGCCACGGCGTTGTGCAGGATGGCGGCCTTGGTCGGCAGGTCGGGGCAGATGTTCATCCCGCCGTCGGTGACCCACAGCAGGCGCTCCTGACCGGGAACCTCGAGGGCGGCGATGTGGCTGAGCAGCTTACCCGAGCGCAGACCGCGCTCCTTGTCCAGCACGGCCTTGAGCAGGGTGCCGGTGGAGACGGCGCCCTTCATCACCATCCCGGCTTTTCCGGCGCGGACCAGCTCGACGGCGCGGGCGGCGATCGCGGTGTCACCGGCGACGTCGACGATCTCGCCGGCCGCCTCGACGCCGGCCTTGTCGGCGGCGGCGCGGATCTCGGCCTCCGATCCGACGAGGACGGCCTCGGCCACGCCGGCCTCCCGGGCCGCGGCGACGGCCTCGAGGGTACTGGCGTGGGCGGCGCCGGCCACGGCCAGCACCTGACCCGTACGTTCGCTCACCCGTCGGCGGATCTCGCTGAACGACTTGATCATGCAAACCTCCTTAACGGACCGTCGCCCGCGGCGAGGATCCGTCGAGTCCGGGGTTGATCGATTGTTGGACGGTTAGCCGCCGCTCTCGAGTTCGGCCAGGGCCCGCTCGGCGGCGGGGTAATCCGGGCGCAGTTCGAGGGCGCGGCGGTAGGCCGACGCCGCGGCGGCGGCGTCGTCCAGAGCGGCGTGGGCCCGGCCGGTCAGGTAGTTGGCCCGGGCGTCGTCGGCCTCGGCGGCCAGGGCGGTTTCCAGCTCGGCGAGGGCCGCGGCGGGTTCGCCGGAACGCAGCAGGGCGTCGCCCAGGTAGATCCGGGCCTCGAGGAAGTCGGGATCGTGCTCCAAGGCCCGGCGGTAGGCCGTAGCGGCGGCGGCGAAATCGCCCCGGGCGAAGGCGGCGTCGCCCGCGCGCAGGGCCTCCAGGGCCGCCGGATCCCGGCTGGTGAAACCGATCTCCTCCTCGTCGGTCAGCAGGCCCGTCACCCGGATGACCTCCCGGGCCAGGGGCTGGAGGGGGTCGAGCTCCAGGGCGGCCTCGGCCCGGGCCAGAGCGCCGGAGAGCCGTCCGTGGCGCAGCTCCAGCAGGGCCAGCCAGGCCAACGGCTCGGCTGCGCCGTTCTCGAGTTCGGCGGCGTGGCGGAAGGCCTCGCCGGCCCCCTCGAGGTCGCCGCGGCCGTAAGCCAACTGGCCCAGGGCCAGATGGTAGGGGTAGCAGGCGCCGCGCACCCGCTCGGAGTAGGAGTCGGTCAGCCGGGCCAGCCGTCCCTCGACCTCGCCGGTACCGTCCTCGAGGGCCTCGATGATCCGCCAGCTCTCGGCGGCCAGCTCGCGCAGCAGGGCCGATTCGGGCAGCACCAGGGGCGGGACCTCGCGCACCTCGACGGCGCCGGCGGCGGTGACGCATAACAGGATGGCCAGACTGAGCAGGCGGCGGATCATCGGTTCAATCCCGGTGGGGTTCGATGGAGTCTTCGTTGACGGTGATCAGCTCCCGGGCCCGGCGCAGCAACAGCTCGCGCAGCTCGGGGGGCGACTGCACCCGGGCGTCGCCGCCGAAGCCGGCCAGCCAACGGACCAGCTCCTCCAGGTGGGCCGTGCGCAGGGTCAGCACCACGCTGCCGTCGGCGCGGAAGCTCAGCCGCTGGCTGGGGTGCCACTCGCGCTCGGCGACCAGGCGGGCGGCCTCACCGCGGAACTCGAGGGCCACCCGGTGCTCCGGGGCGCCCAGCCGGAAGCCGAAGGCGTCGGCCAGGGCGGCGTCGAGGTCGAAATCCCGCGGGACCGTGTAGCGCTCATCGGTCTCGCGCAGGCCCTTGATCCGGGCCAGCGGCAGGGCAGCGCGCTCGTCGGCGCCGACCTCCAGGCCCAGCAGGTGCCAGGCCGTGTTGAGATGCACGACGTGGTAGGTCTCGAACTCCAGGGCCCGCCAACCGCCCGTCGCCGGTTCGTAGAGGTCGAGGGTCACCCGGCGCCGGCGGCGCAGGGAGCGGGCGGCGGCCTCGACGACGGCGGTGTCGAGGCGTCGGGTACGCCGGGCGGCGTAGTCGAAGGCGGCGACCTCGGCCTCGACGATCAGCAGCTCGTTCTCGGTCAACAGCTCGCGCAGGCGGCCCAGCAGGCCGGCCAGGGCCGGAGCGCGGGGCTGACCCGCCGTCTGCTCGACCAGTTTGCCCGCCAGCAGCAGCCCGACCATCTCGCCGTGGCGGATGAAGTTGGCCGGCAGGACGTAGCTCGGATCGGTATAGTAGTAACCGCCGCCGCCGTCGCTGCGCCGGTAGGCCAGCGGCGCGCCGAGCTGGTCGCGCAGGTAGGCCAGGTCGCGGTAGACGGTCCGCTCGGCGACCTCGAAGCGGCGGGCCAGCTTTTCGACCGTCGGCAGCCCGCCGGCGCGCACCAGGCGGTCGATCTCCAGCAGGCGGCGCAGGGCCGTCTTGTTGGGCCACTCCAGACCGTTGTGCGGCGTCATGAGCACCCTCCACGGCGGCGCTCGAACTCCTCGAGCAGCTCCCGGGGGCGCGAGGTCCCCAGGCGGTTGGCTCCGGCCTCGAACAGGGCGGCGGCGTCGTTCAGGCTGCGGATCCCGCCGGCGGCCTTGACGTCCATCGCCGTACCCACGGCGTTGCGCAGCACCTGGACGTGGTCGGTCCGCGTCGCTCCCCGCGTGCCGGTGGCCGTCTTGACGAACTCCGCCCCGGCCTCCAGGCACAGCTCGGCTCCCCGGGCCATCTCCTCGGGCTCCAGCAGGGGGCACTCCAGGATGATCTTGAGTACGCACCCCCGGGCGGCCCGGCGGAGCTCGGCCAGCTCGGCGGCCAGCTCCCGGGTCCGGCGAGTCTTGAGCAAACTCAGGTCGGGGACGGCGTCGAGTTCATCGGCCCCGGCGTCCAACAGCTCGCCGATCTCGGCGACCTTGCGCGCCGTCGGGCGGCCGCCGAGGGGGAAGTCGACCACCCCGATCAGGTCCAGAGCGCCGCCGGCCCCGTCGATCAGCCGCCGCGCGGCGGCCAGATGGCGGGGCAGCACGCACAGGCCCTTGACCCCCAGCTCCAGGCAGTCGGACACGCAGCTTTCCAGCTCCGTCCGCGTGGCCGCGGGCCCCAGCAGGGCGGCGTCGATCGTCCAGGCCAGGGAGGCCCGGCTGATGCGCTCCAGCAGGGAGCGGCCGTGGCGCAGGCTGACCGGCGGCGTTTCCACTAGTCGGCGGCTCCCCCGCCGTCGTCCCGGGCGGGTTCGGCGTTGTCGGCCTCGCCGCCGTTATCGGCGCCCTCTTCGTCGGCCTCCCGCTCCGTCGTCGCCGTGTCGGAGCTCTCGCCCGTCCGCTCGCCGATGTAGTTCAGCCGCAGCTCGGTCAGCACCTGGTCGAGCATCCGGCGTTCGCCGTCTTCCAGGCCGTTACGCAGCTTGTAATCGAGAGTCTCCAGCAGATCGATGGTCGAGCGGGCGGCGTCCAGATCGCGCCGGACCTCCCCCGTGGTCGGCTCGGCCAGCTTGCCCAGCTGGACCATGGCGCTGGAGTGGAGGGAGTAGACCAGGGCGGTGAAGCGGGCGGTGTGCAATTTTCGTTCTTCGTCCATTGAAACCTCCCGGCGGCGGGGTTCGACAGGGTTGGTCACCGCGCGGACGTCAATCCAGTGTCTCCTGCAGCTCCTGGAGCAACTGCTTCTGCTTGCGGCTGAGCCGCTTGGGCACCCAGGACTTGACGGTGACCCGCAAATCGCCGCGGCGGCCGCCGCCGACGGCGGGGAAACCGGCCCGGCGGATCTTGAACACGGTGTCGGGCTGGGTGCCGGCGGGGATCTTCAACTCCTCGGTCCCCTCGAGGGTCGGCACGGCGACGCGGTCGCCCAGGGCCAGTTGGGGGTAGGAGAGCTCCAGCTCCAGCAACAGGTCGCGACCGTTGCGGCCGAAGTGCTGGTGCGGTTCCAGTCCGACCTCGAGGTACAGGTCGCCGCGGATCCCCGGCACGCTGCCGTCGTGGCCCTCGCCGGAGACCCGGATACGCTGGCCGTCATCGATGCCGGCGGGGATGCGGACCTTGACCCGTCGGCGCCGCAACAGCCGCCCCCGGCCGTCGCAGTCCGCGCAGGGCTCGCTGATGATCTTGCCCGCGCCGCCGCACTCCGGGCAGGTCGTCTCCAGGCGCATGAAACCGGCGGAGCGGACGACGCGGCCGCGCCCCCGGCAGGTGGGGCAGGTCTGGGGTTCGTGGCCGGGCTCGGAGCCCGAGCCGCCGCAGCGATCGCAGATCTCCTCGCGCTCCAGGGTCAGGGTGCGCTCGAGGCCCTCCAGGGCCTGGCGATAGTCGATCTCCACCCGGGCGGCGATGTCGCCCCCCCGGCGCATCCGTCGGCCGCGGCGCCCGCCGCCCATCGGTCCGCCGAACAGCCCGCCGAAGAGGTTGCCGAAGAGGTCGAAGATGTCGGAGACGTCGTCGAAGCCCCGGTAGCCGCGCCCTTTCAGCCCGTCGTGGCCGTGGCGGTCGTAGACGGCCCGCTTCTGGTCGTCGGAGAGGACCTGGTAGGCCTCCGAACACTCCTTGAAGCGCTCCTCGGCCGCGGGGTCGTCGGGGTTGCGGTCCGGATGGTACTGCAGGGCCTTCTTGCGGTAGGCGCGCTTGATGGTCGCCTTGTCGGCGTCCCGGGAGACCTCGAGGATCTCGTAGTAGTCACGTTCGTGGATGGTCATCGGTGAAGTACCGGGTTGTTGGAATGAATAAGACGGTTGAAGAGCGCAGTCACTCTGGCTGGCACGGCTTCGCTTCTTCGGCGAAGACCTTCAATCCTGCTCGGATTACTTGGTGCAACAGTTCGATTCGACCAGCAATGTTCTTTCTGGTCTGCTCTTTTTCCTCTTCTGCGTATCCTTTTGCTGTTGCAAGACTGGAGAATAGCTCGATATCCTCCCGCAACAAAACCGGATTGTGTAAAAGTTCTTCATGGCACTCGTAACATAAAATTCCAAAATCATGTTCGAATTCTGCCAGATCTGATTCGGAGAGAATCGCTTCACGCTGCTCGTTTGGTCTGTTCTTTGACCTGCCGAAAAAGCGTTCTGGTACGAAATGGTGTGCGGTTGCGTGTGAACGCCCCCGGATAGTTGGTTGGGCGTACTCGCCCTCCCGGTGAAGAGTACAGCCGCATATCGCGCATTTCTCCATAATCGAGCTTCTTCGGCTTTCTACTTTTCTTTACTACTGAGTTTGGGTAATCCTTAGCGAGAGGTTTCGAAGACCACCGGTTCCCAGCTCTCGCAGTGGGGGTTGGCCAGCAGGCCGGCGTCGCGGGCCCGGCAGTCCACCAGGGCCGCCAGGTTCTCGCCGCCGGCCGAACCCTCCAGCCAGAGGGTCCAGAGGACGGCGTACTCGACGCCCTCGACCCCCGTCAGGCCGAGGTTGTTCCGGCAGTAGGCCCGGGCGTCGCGGCCGCGGAAGTCGTCCAGTTTGCGCACCAGTGCGCCGTGGGCCTTACCCGCACGCCGTGCGGGGGGTTCGAGGCCGGTCAGGGAGGCCACCCGCCGCCAGGTGTGCTTGGCCGGGTTGACGAAACGGCTGCTGCCCTCGAGGAGTTCCTCCGTCAGCTCCGCCGGCTCGAAGTCGCCGCGGAAGCGCCAGAGCTCCTCGCGCTCCAGGGCCGCCAGCTCAGCGTGGCCCATCAGCTCGCGCAGGGCCAGCCGGGCGCTGACCGCCACGGTGTCCGGGGTTTTCAACCGCACCAACAGGTTGAGTTCGGCCATCGCTATCCCACCCCCAGATGCGCCGCCAGGGAGCCGAAGATCTTGCGGCCCGGTCCGGGCGCGTCCAGCGGTGTCGAGCCGTTGAGCTCGCGCCGCCGCCCGCCCCACTCCCCGGCCAGGTAACTCGGCAGTTGCCAGAGCCGTTCCGCCCGCTCAGGATGCGGCATCAGCGCCAGGACGTTGCCCGCCGCGTTGCCCAGACCGGCCAGGTCGAACAGAGAACCGTTGGGGTTGTCCGGATAACCCGCGGCGGCATCGCCGCCGGGCGAAACGTAGCTTAACACACCCAGCCCCGCGGCGCTAATCCGCTCCGCCACCTCCGGGTCCGCCGTGGTGAAACGCCCCTCGCCGTGGGCCAGGGGCAGGGGCCAGACCTCACCCGGCGCGAACCGCGTCGTGAACAGACTCTTCTGCGGCTCGGCGACCTCGACGTAACACCAGCGGCAGAGGTAGCCGCGCTCGTTGGCGTCCAGGGCCGCCTCCACCGGATGGCCCTCCGCCAACCCCGGCACCAGGCCGCTCTCCAGCAGCACCTGGGCGCCGTTGCAGATGCCCAGCACCGGCTTGCCCGCCTCGGCCGCCTCCACAATCACATCCAGTACCGCCTCCTTGGCGGCGATGGCCCCGGCGCGGACCCGGTCCTCGAAGCTGAAGCCGCCGGCCAGCAGGAAGGCGTCGGCGGCGCGCAGCTTCTCCGGCTGGTTCCAGCGGATGATCTCCGCCTCCAGACCCGCGGCGCGGCAGGCGCGGGCGCTCTCGTACTCGCAGTTGGTGCCGGGAAAGGCCAGCACGGCGACGGTGGGCATGGTTCAACTCCTGTTACGTCGGCGGATGCTCGAGATTGGTTCGGCTCCAGCCCCTGTCAACGGGGGCTGTGATGGCGGATCGGCTTGAGGGTTGTCCGGTTCACTCTCCCCACTGAGAATAATTTGAGCTGGGGGGCTCTTCTGAGGATCAACTCGGCAATCCTCAGCGGTACAGCAGGCAGATTCCATAAGACATCATGGCCTTGCGCCGGCCGGTCGGCCCCGGTCCCGCTTCAGACGAATGAGCCATACCCCGGCGGCGGTCGGCGCTTCAGTACTCCCCGGCCTCGGCGCCCAGCTCCTCCCGACCGGTGATGGTTACCGGTTCGATGACGATCAGCAGGGTCCGCTCGACATCGGCGGCGGTCAGCGGGTCGTGCCCGCCTTGCGGATCGTAGGCCTCGAGGAAAGCCCGCAGCAGGGGCAGCTTCTCGGCGACCTCCTCGACGAGGTCGGCCCGGCCCTCGACGAGGACGCTGCGCCAGGGCAGGTAGCAGCCGCCGCGCCCGTGGGGCGTCGCGGAGGCCGCGGCGGCGCCGACGCCAAAGCAGACCCGGGGGTCGCGGCGCAGATGCTCCAGCTTGCGGCCGTGCAGGGCGGTGTGGATCAGCACCCGTCCGGCGTGCCAGAGGTAGTTGAGCGGTAAGATGTAGGGGCCGTCGTCGCCGTTGACGGCCAGCCAGCCGATCTCGCCCTCGGCGAGCCGCCGCTCGCACCACTCGCGGTCGCGGTCGACGATGCTCATCACAGCCTCCCTATCCCCCGTACCAGCAGGGCTCTTCGCCCGTGGTCAGCTCAACGTCCTCCCCCGTCTCCAGGTTCAGCAGGTGGATGGTGTTGCGGTAGCTGGGCAGCCAGCCGAGGGGGTCGTACTCGGTGTCGGGCGCAGCAACGTCAGGGGGCGCGCTTTCTTCTTCTTCGTCGACAGCCTCGTCGTCCTCGGGCAGGCTCTTCTCCGGGTTGTGACGGCGACCGGGCTCGTAGTGGTAGTTCTCGTGCTGGTAGCCGTGCTCGTCGGTCGGGTACTCGAGGGGGTACTCGACGTGGTAGTAGATGTAGCGACGGTCACCGGCGAAGCAGGGTCCGCCGCAGTCCGCGGGCAGGTCGGTCAGCCGGTCGAAGTCCCCGGAGGCGGCGTCGTAGAGGTAGATGTCGAAGGACTCCCGCGCCGCCGGGCGGAAGGTCAGGGCGAAGAGCGAGCCGTCGGGGGCGAGGGCGTACTCCTTGACCTCGCCGCGAAAGCTCTCCAGCATCTCGGGCTCACCGTCGGGGAGCTCGAGGTACATCAGCTCGCTGTAATCGGCCCCGGTGGCGGCGTGGATGAAGTAGAGGGCCTCGCCGTCGGGGCTCCAGACGGGCCAACGGGCCCACTCTTCGAGGTCGGTCAGCCGGCGGACACCGGCGGGGTCGTCGAGGTCGAAGAGCACGATCTCGGCGCCGTCGCCCAGCGAGGCGCAGGCCACCCGCTGTCCGGCGGGGTCGAGGGCGGGCAGGCCGTCCCACCAGCCGCTGTCGTAGAGCGGCACGGGTTCACCCGCCGCGAAATCGTAGCGGTAGAGGTCCCAACCGCCCGCAGCGTCGGCGGCGAAGACCAGCACGGCCCCGTCGGGGCTGCTCGTCAGCGTGACGCCCATGTCGGTGCAGCCGAAGAGCTCGTCGATCAGCTCGACGTCGGCGCCGTCGGCCTCCATGCGGTAGAGGCGTCCGGCGCGTTCGAAGTAGACGGCGCCCTCGAGGGCCGGCGCGGTCGCGGCGGCCGCCAGTAGGATGATGAGCCAGCGGCGCATGGTCCTCCTTCAGCGCGTCTCGCCGTAGCTGGGGACGACGCAGCCGTTCCAGGTCACCCGGTAGACGTTGTCGGTGTCCAGGGAGTAGGCGAAGATGTCGGTGTAGGTGTCGTCGAAGAGGATGGTCCGGCCGTCGGCGGTGAAGCGCGGGAAGCGCTTGGCCCCGCCGTCTTCGGTCAGGCGGCGCTCCGTGTCGTCCCCGAGGTCGCGCAGGTAGAGGTCGAAGCCGCCGTCGCCGTCGGCGTCCTGGACGTAGACCAGGCTTTCACCGTCGGGGCTCCAGGAGGGGTACATCCCGGCGGCGACGCGCCGGGGAGCGGCGCCGTCGGCGTCCATGACGTAGACCTCGTAGCCGCCGGTGTAGGCACCGCGCTTGCTCATGAAGGCGATGCGTTCGCCGTCGGGGCTCCAGGCGGGATAGGAATCCTCGGCGCCGTGGTTGGTCAGGCGGGTGAGGTCGGAACCGTCGGCGGCGACGGCGTAGATTTCCCAGTTGCCGTCGCGCTCGGTGTGGAAGGCGATCCGTCGGCCGTCGGGGCTCCAGCAGGGGGCGTCCTCGATGTGCGGCGTGTCGAGCAGAGCCTGCTGGTCGCCGCCGTCGGGGTCCATCAGGTAGAGGTCGAGGTCGCCGCCGCGTTTCGAGCTGAAAACGATCCGGCGGCCGTCCGGGGTGATCGCCGACTGCCAACTGAGACCGTCGAAGGTCAATTGACGTCCCGCCGTCGTGGCCAGGTCCAAGGCGTGGATGTCGCCGGCCAGGTGGAAGATCACCGTGCCCGCGAGATCCAGACCGACCAGGTAGGGGGTGTCGCCTTCGGGCAGCTCGACGGGCAGGGCGCCGGCGGCCTCGGCGACGGAGCCGGCCAGCTCGCGGCAGACCCGGGGGATGCGGCTCTCCCGGGAGGCCGTTTCCTGGCGCCCGACGACGACCTCGCCCGACTCAGCGTCGACGAAGCGGGCGGCCACGGTGTAGGAGCCGGCCAACTGGGTCAGGCTGCCCACCAGGACGTAGTCGGCGCCCAGCAGCTCGCCGACCTCGACGGCGGTCTCGGCGTCGACGACCCCGGAGAGGGCCAGGGCCTGCTCGGACATCACGTCGGCCAGGCGGGCGCGCTCGACCAGGTCGAGCTCCGCGTGCTCGGCCAGGCCGGCGCGGAAGAGCTCGGCGGCGCCCCGGGCCAGCACCTCGGCGCAGCCGACGGCCTCGAAGTCCACTACGGCGATCGTCGGCCCGGCGAGGGCCGCCGCGGCCAGAATCGCTACGAAGAGCGTTGTCAACAGGCGTTTAGTCATCTCATCTCCCTAGAGAAGAGTAGTCCTTCACTCGACCGGGCGCCAGGCGGGTTCGTAATCCCAGCTGCTGTTGTTGGTCAATTGCCGCTGGTTACTCCCGTCGGCGTCCATCACAAAGATTTCCCAGTTTCCGCCGCGGAAGGCCTGGAAAGCGATGCGGCCCCCACCGGAAGAGGCGGATGTTCCGCTGTACGGCAGGCCGGTGAGCTCCGCCGCCAGCCGGCGGCAGACTTCGGGCAATTCGTCTTCATTGTTTACAGTTTCTGTCTTACCCAGGGCCGCCTCCGCCGTCTCGACGTTTATGTAGCGTACAGAGACGGTAAAAGTGCCGCCAAGGCCGGTTACGCTACCAACCGCTACATACTCAGCTCCGACTAACTTTCCAAATTCTACCGCCGTGCTGCTATCGATCAGGCCACTGACCTGGAGTGATTGTTCCTCAATGACTCGCTCCAACTGTGCTCGTTCGATCACACGAAACTTGCCGGTGTCGATGATCTCGGTGCGGAGGATCTCGCCCACGGCGTCGGCGATGCCCTGGTCGCAGTTCTTGGCCTCAAACTCGACGATGGCCACGGCGGGTTGATCGGCCGCAGCGGCGGCGACAGTGATGAGTAGTACAAGAGAAAGCCGTCTCATTGTTTACTCCTCGAGGCTTTACTAAAAGGGGTCGGTGGTAGCCAGCCAGTATGCATCAGGCAATTTCACTCCACCGGGCACCAGGCGGGAAACCTACCTCCTTCTGTGGTCAATTGCCGCTGGTTGCTCCCGTCGGCGTCCATCACAAAGATTTCATCGTCCCCGTCGCGTTCGGACACGAAAGCGAGGCGGCGGCCGTCGGGACTCCAGGCGGGATACATACCTCCTTCTGTGGTCAATTGCCGCTGGTTACTCCCGTCGGCGTCCATCACAAAGATTTCATCGTCCCCGTCGCGGTCGGAGTGGAAGGCGAGGCTGGCCGACGAGGACCCCGACGAACAGCTGCAATCACCTTCGGAGCCGCTGTCCGGCGGGCCGGTAAGGGCCGAGGCGGTACAAAGGAGTGCGATCAATAACGGGGCGATCTTCTTCATGGTCGGTTGTTAGTTTGTCTGCTGCGAAGGTGGGAATCATGCTTCAGGCACCGAAGACACCGTCCAGGCCGTGGAGCCACAACTCGCGCAGCTCGTCCAGGGGCTCGTTGACCAGGTGGTGCTCGCCGTAACGCACGACGAGGCGGCGCTCGCGCACCGCGGTGCCCAGGGGCTCGACCTCGAGGCCCAGGCCGCGGAAGTAGAGGACGGCCTCGGCCCCGGCGCCGGCCTCGACGGCCACCAGGTAGCCCGGGGTCTCGTTGAACAGCAGGGCGGCGGGCTCGGCGCCGCCGTGGAGGTTGTGCAGGTTGACCCGCAGGCCGACGCCGGGGAAGAGGTAGGTGCCGAGGGCCATCTCGGCCAGGGCGGTCAGCAGGCCGCCGTCGGAGATGTCGTGGCAGGCCGTGGCCCGTCCGCCGGAGACGAAACCGACGATCCCGGCCAGCTCGGCCCGCCAGCGCTCGAGGTCCGGGCGGGGCAGGGGCCCGGCGACGTCGCCGTAGACGGCCTCGTAGTACTGGCTGCCGCCGAGCTCGGCGCCGCGACGGCCGACGAAGAGCAGCTCCTGGCCGGGTACGGTCAGATAGCTCGGCGTGGCGCGACGTACGTCGTCCAGCACGCCGACGCAGGCGATGATCGGACTGGGCGGCACGGCCACCCCGGCGGCGGACTGATTGTAGAAGCTGACGTTGCCGGAGACCACGGGCAGCGGCGAGTCCGGCTCGCCAACCAGGCCCAGGCCCCGGCAGGCGTCGCCGATGCCCTCGAGACCGGCGGCGAACTGGCCGAAAATCTCGGGCACCTCGGGGTTGCCGTAGTTGAGACAGTCGGTGATCGCCGTCGGCCGGGCGCCGACGCAGGCCACGTTGCGCGCCGCCTCGCAGACGGCCAGCACGGCGGCGGCGTAGGGATCGATCGCGCCGTGGCGCGGGTTGCCGTCGACGCTTACCGCCACCCCGGCCGCGCAGCCCTCGAGGGGGGCGACGACACCGGCGTCGGCCTCGCCGGGACGCAGGACGCTGCGCCCCTGAACCTCGCAGTCGTAACGCTTGAACAGCGGGTAGCGCGCGGCCCCGGCCGGTGAAGCCAGCATCCCGCGCAGGATTCCTCCCCAGCTTTCGGACGGCTTCTCCCGCCGGGGAGCGCCGGGGGCGGGTCGCAGCCGACGGGGGCGCTCGTGGTAGACGCCATGGGTGATGGCTCGGGTACTGACGTTGCAGATCGGCCGCTCCGCCGTCTCCTCGCCCCGCCAGAACAGGCGGTAGCGGTCCTCGGGGACGATCTCGCCGATGACCGTGGCCGCGGCGCCGACGGCGGTGTTGCCCAGCTCCCAATCCCGGTTGAAGATGGCGCAGAAATCGTCGGCCGCCCGCGCCGGAACGGCGTACATGTAGCGCTCCTGGGTCTCCGAGCAGGCCACGACGTAGGGCGGCAGGCCGTCAATCGAGACGGGTACGCGGTCCAGGTGGACGTCGGCGCCCATCCCCGCCGCGGCCGCCATCTCGCTGGTGGCGCAGGCCAGGCCCCCCGCGCCCAGGTCCTTCATTCCAAAGGGGATGCTCCGCTCGCGCAGCCAGGCCCAGGCCGCCTTGTTGGCCTCGGTCAGCACCCGGGAGAGGAAGGGATCCGGTACCTGGACCGCCCCCCGGTTCTCCTCCGCCTCGTCCAGGTCCACGCTGGCGAAGGCCGCCCCGCCGAAGCCCGAATCGTCGGTTGCCTTGCCCACCAGAACGTAGACGTAAGCTTCATCGGCCGCCTCGTCGGGCACCCGGGAATGGATGATCTCGTCAACCCGCACCAAACCAACGGCGACGACGTTGACCAGGCAGTTGTCGTCGAAGCTTCCCGAGAAGTAAACATCACCGCCCAAATTGGGCACGCCGAGGGGGTTGCCGTAACCGCCGATGCCGTCGACGACGCCGGCGGCCACCTCGGCCGAACGGGTGCCCCGGGGACCGGCCGGATCGCCCAGCCGCAAAGGATCGAGGACGGCGAAGACCTCGCCGCCCATGCAGTAGACGTCGCGGACGATGCCGCCGATGCCCGTCGCCGCGCCCTCGTAGGGCACCACCTGGCTGGGATGGTTGTGGCTCTCGTGGGCGATGACGACGCCGTATTCCACCCCCGCGTACTCGACGAAGCGCACGATGCCCGCGTCTTCGGCCGGACCCTGGATGACCGTCGGACCCTCCGTCGGCAGATGCTCCTTGAGCAGCTTGCGGCTCGACTTGTAGGAGCAGTGCTCGCTCCACATGATGTTGAACAGGTGCAGCTCGACCGGGGAGGGCTCCCGACCCAGCAGCTCGACGAGCCGGCGCAGCTCCTCCGGGGTCAACTGAACGTTCAGCTCCCCGAGCCTGTTCCGCAGCCCGTCGTCGTCGAGGCCGCCCAGGTTCAACTCATCCAGACTCGAAGGGGGGCGTTTCTCAGGCATCATCCGGCTCCATCATCCCGCTATCTCTTTGAGAAAGTGTTAGTTACAAGCGAACTAGATTATACTTCAGCCCCGAAGGGCTGTCAACAAGCGGACCGTTGTCAACCTTCAAGGCACGGCAATGCACACGGCCGCTCCCGCCCGGGCGGGAGCGGCCGTGTGCATTGCCGTGCCTTGAAGGTTGACAACG
The DNA here is from genome assembly GCA_014728225.1 of Candidatus Coatesbacteria bacterium. Classification (NCBI taxonomy): domain Bacteria; phylum Candidatus Coatesiibacteriota; species Candidatus Coatesiibacteriota bacterium. The sequence continues at coordinate 15,504 of WJLX01000171.1, forward strand.
GTCCGCTTGTTGACAGCCCTTCGG
>WJLX01000172.1 GCA_014728225.1 Candidatus Coatesbacteria bacterium
CCGAAAGGACCCCCATGCCCGACGACAAAGAGATGCGCGAAACCGTCCTTGAGTACGTCATCGACGAGTACGTCGAGGACGAAGACGAAGAGATCACCTACGACAGCCCGCTGATCTCCTCGGGCCTCGTCGACAGCTTCTCCATGGTTTCCTTGAAGGTCTTCCTGGAGAAGAAGTACGACATCAAGCTGCCCGACGAGGAGGCCACCCCGGAGGCCTTCGACAACGTCAACTCGATTGTCGAGCTGGTCAAGAAGTTCTTGTAGGGTATCAAGGCGGGGATCAGGCGGCTGGATACCCACCGCCCCCGCCCCGGACTCATACACATAACGCACGCTTACCGGACTAGCAAGGAGGCATGATGGTCTATTCCGACCAGACCCGGACCATGTTCGCCGGCGAGATCGAGGCGATCAAGGAGAAGGGGACGTACAAGGAGAAGCGCTTCATCTGCTCGCCCCAGGACGCGGAGATCACTGTCGAGTACCCGGAAGGGGCCGATCAGGAGAAAGTGCTCAACTTCTGCGCGAATAACTATCTGGGGTTGGCCAGCCATCCCGAGGTGGTCGCGGCGGCGCACAAGGGATTGGACGAGCGCGGCTTCGGCATGAGCTCGGTGCGCTTCATCTGCGGCACCCAGGACATCCACCGCAAGCTGCAGAACCAGTTGACGGAGTTCCTGGGCACGGAGGATACGCTGCTGTTCCCCTCGTGCATGGACGCCAACGCCGGGGTCTTCGAGGCCGTGCTGAGCTCGGACGACGTGATCATCGCCGACCGGCTGATCCACGCCTCCCTGGTCGACGGTATCCGGCTGTGCAGCGCCGAGTACGACACCTTCAAGCACATGAACATGAAGCACCTGCGCAAGAAGCTGGAGCTGCACCAGGACAAGCGGACCCGACTGGTGGTCACCGACGGCGTGTTCAGTATGGACGGCGACCTCTTCCCCCTCGACGAGGCGGTGGCGCTGTGCGAGGAGTACGACGCGATGATCCTGGTCGATGACTCCCACGCCTCGGGTTTCATAGGTAAGACGGGCCGGGGGACGCCGGAGCATTTCGACGTGCTGGGCCGGGTCGACCTGATCACCACCACACTGGGCAAGGCGCTGGGCGGCGCCTCGGGCGGCTGTGTCTCCGGTCGCCAGGAGCTGATCGAGCTCTGCCGGCAGAAGGCCCGGCCGTATCTGTTCAGTAACTCGATGGCCCCGGTGATCGTCTCGGCCAGCATCCGGGTGATGGAGATGGTGATGGAGAGCCCGGAGCGGCGCGACAAGCTGATGTGGAACACCGAGTACTTCCGCAAGGGTCTCGAGGAGAAGGGGCTCAACATCCGCCCCGGCGAGACGCCCATCGTGCCGGTGATGCTCTACAACGCCAAGCTGGCCAACGACATGGCGCGGGATATGTACGCCGAGGGCATCTACGTCATCGGCTTCAGCTTCCCCGTGGTGCCCAACGGCCAGGCGCGCATCCGCACCCAGCTTTCAGCGGCCCATGAAAAGGAACACCTCGATAAGTGCATCGAGGCCTTCGCCAAGGTGGGCGACAAGTACGGCATCCTCGGCCTGGACAAGAAGGGGATCATCGAGAAATACGGGATGTAGCTTCGACCAGAAAGCGCAGCATGGTCTTTGCGGGGCGGGGTCTTGAGACCCCGCCCCTGTTTAGTTGAAGGTGATTGCGCCTCGGGGCTCCAGCGATGACACAGACCGCGACCTTTGAAAACAGCTGCGCGGTATCGCCACCACAACCCGCTCGACACGGACCCCGGAACTGGCACGATTTTTGCGGAGGCGGAGCGTTATCTTCGTTCCGACGGTCGCCGAGATGCAAAAACCGTGCCAGTTCCGGGGTTTGCCGTTTTGGGTCAGTTTTTCAACAGCAGCTGTTTTCAAAGGTCGCGGGCTGTCAGAGCCAAAGAAAACCGCCCCGCGGCGCGGGACGGCTGGTCACAAGTGGAATGCGCCTGTTCAAGCCTGGGGGGCGATCGGGCGCGGCCTGGTCGGCAGCCCGACGGTAGTGGACAAACAGCTCTCAGCGGTCGATGACGACCCGGCGGCTGAGCGAACCCTCAGCGGCTTCCAGACGCAACAGGTAGACGCCCGTCGCCGCGCCGGCGCAGTCCCAGGCGATCTCGTGACGCCCGGCGGCCAGTTCCCCCGCGGTCAGCGTCGCCACCCGGCGACCGGCAAGATCGTAAACGGCCAGCTCGACACGTTGGGTGGCGGGCAGCTCGAAGATCACGCTGAGCCGATTGCTCGCCGGGTTGGGCCAGGGTGCATGGAGGCGCAAATCCCCGGTCCCGGCATCGACGACGACGGGTTCGGTGGGGCCAAAGCGGCGGGAAGCGCCGCTTTCTCCGGTGACCTCGAGCCAGTAGACGTATTGTTCTCCCGGTTGCACGTCGCGGTCGAGATAAGCGGTTCGCGATCCGGACAAAGCTCCGGAGACGGGCAGGGGTCGATCGGCACCCCGCAGGATACGCAGCGTCGTCGAAGTGCCGTTTGCAAGGGTCCAACCGACCAGGACGCCGTCATCCACGACCCGGGTCCGCAGCTCGACCTCTCCGGTGTCCATCGAGGGCTCGGTGTTGAGGAACAGGGCCAGGGGTTCCCGGGAAAAACCGGCCGCCACATCGAGGGCGCCGTTGCAGTCGACGTCGCCCAGAGCGATCGCCCGGGTCTGTTCGGGGCCGGTGTAGGTCCAATCGGGACTGTCGTTGTAGTACCCGCCCATGTTCTCGTAGACATCGACGCCCTTCCAACTGCCGTTGGCCAGGATGATATCGGGATAGCCGTCATTATTGAGGTCGCCGCAGAGGGCGTCGTTGGTGTAGCGGTCGTCGGCGGTCTCCCAGACCGGCGCACTCCCCAGACCGCCGTCGTTTTCGTAGAGACGCAGGGAATCGGCGGCCACCAGCAAATCCAGATCACCGTCGGCATCGTAGTCCAGCAACAGGACCTTTTCATCACCGGAGTCGGCCCGACCCGAGCTCCAGCCCGGGGTCGTCTGTGGCATGCCGGAAGTGTTGTAGTAAACGCAGGTGTCGTAGCCCGTCCACTTGGCGACGACGACGTCCAGACGGGTCGAATAGCGGTAATCGACCTCCAGCATCTGGCCGTCGGCGACGGCGCCGTCGGGACTTAACCAGCCCGCCGCTGGATCGCAGCAGTAGTTGAGCTCGAAGGGTTCTCCGTCCAGGCGGACCTCGTCGATGGCGACGAAGGGCGCGTGGGGCAGCCAGAAGACCTGACGAACCCCGTCGCCGGTGAAAACCGCCGTATCGGTGACCAGATGGGAATTGTCCAGGTCCCCCAGGGCGATCGATTGGCTGGCCTCGGACTGACTGGACTGCCAGCCCGGGGTGGTCTCCAAGCCGCCCGTCGTTCCCCAGAACAGGTAGACCGGTCGCGTCGGATCGTACTGGTTGCGACCCTGGTTGGCGGTGACGGCGTCGGTGTAGCCGTCACCGTCGACGTCACCCAGGGCCGCACCGACGGCCCAGGCGGATGCATTCGAGCTCCAGTCCGGCGCATCAGCGGGACCGGCCGGATCACCGGCGTAGACCGTACAGGGGTCGTAACCCGTGCCGCCGTTGGCGTAGAAGACATCGGGTACGCCGTCGGCGGTCACCTCGCCGGTGACGACCTCGCTGCAGTGACGCTCGACGACGGCCGACCAGCTCGCAGCATCGGGCAGGCCGAAGAACTCGTTGAGAAAGATCATATTGTGATATTCGGGGATCGGCGGGTACCAGTTACTGCCGTTATAGGTGCCGACGACCAGATCCAGGAAACCGTCGGCGTCGGCGTCGCCGAAAGCCAGGCCGCCGTAGGCCCATTGCTGATCGTCGTACCACTCCCAGTCGGGCTCTTCGGGCAGGGGAACCTCCGCCGCCGCCGGCAGGCAAAGCAATCCCAGCAGTGTTAAAACCAATAACGATTGTCGCATCTCGCCTCCAACGGGTTGATGTCGTCTCCTCGGCCTTCGTCCCAAAACCAGTATTCAAGGTAGCATAAGACTTCGTCGGATGAAAGGCTCGAAAGCCCGGGCCGGGTCCGCCGAAAACATCCACCGTGCGGCAGCGCGCCGCCCACACTGTGGCGCCACCCCGGAAGCGGCACGGTTTTTGCTGTTCGGCGACCGTTGGAGCGAGTTTAACGGTCCGCCTGCGCAAAAACCGTGCCGCTTCCGGGGTGGCAGTCGACCCGCAGGTTCTCGGGCGGCTGTTTTCTACGGACCCGCGTTTTTTCGGGCTTCAACTTGGGGGGGTTCAGGGGCCCTGGCGGGGCAGGTGCAGGGTCAGGGTGGTACCCTCGCCGAGGCGGCTCTGGACTGCCACCCGGCCGCCCATCTGCTGGACGAGCTTCTGCACCACGGCCAGCCCCAGGCCGCTGCCGTGTTTCCTGGTGGTGAACAGGGGGGTGAAGACGTGGGGCAGATGCTCGGGGGCGATGCCGGTGCCGTTGTCGCTGACGCGCAACAGGACCCAGCCGTCGACGGCCCGACTGGAGATCTCGATTCGGGGGTTGTCGACCTCGGCGCAGGCGCTGACGGCGTTTTCGGTCAGGTTGATCAGGATACGGAACAGAGCGTCGCCGTCGATGTTGGTGATCGCGTCGGGCGCCTGCAGACACAACTCGGTCTGGACACCGCGGTTGGCGGCGTTTTCCCGCAGCAGGGCGCCCTTGGCGAGCAGGAAATCATCGATACGCACGGGTCCTGGCAGCAGCTCGTCGAAGCGTTGGTACTCGCGCAGAGTGCCCAGCAGCCGTTCGGCCACCTGGAAGGTTTCCAGGCTGAGCTTGAGATAGAATTCGAGCCGGTCGGGGCTTAGTTTATGCAGGTTGTTCTGCAGGACCTTGAGGCTGGTCTTTAGCGTGTTGAGGGTGTTGCCCATCTCGTGACGGATGGTGGAGAAGATCTGCTGGATCTGGGCGATCATCGCCTCGCGGCGCTCGAGCTCTTCGGCCAGCTCGCGCTCGGTGATGTCGCGCACCACGCAGACCAGCCCGCCGTCGTCCAGGGCGGTCAGGCTGACCTCCTGGGGGAAGCGTTCGCCGTCGCTGCGCAGGCCGACGGTCTCGCCGCTCCAGTGGCCGTCGCTGTGCAGGGCGGGCATGATCTCGCTGTCGAAGCGCTGGAGTGCCTCATCGTCGTAGAGTACGCGCCAACTGCGCCCCAGCAGGTCTTCGGGGTCATCATAGCCGTAGATGCGCACGTGGGCGGCGTTGAGGTAAATGTAGCGTTCCCGTTCGTCGAGGATGGCCATGCCCTCGAGGGTGCTCTCCATCGCCACGGCGCGGCGGCGCAGCTCCTCACCGGCCCGGCGCTCGGCGGTCACATCGGTGATGAAGCCTTCGAGGAATTTCAACTCTCGACCGTTGTCGAAGATCGGCACGCCCTGAACCCAGGCCCAGCGTTCCTCGTCGTCGGCGGTGCGCAGGCGGAAGGTGGCCTGGAAGTAGCTGCGGCGTTCAATGGCGTCGTTGATGGCCCGGCGCAGCGGGTGGCGGTCCTCGGGGTGGATCAACTCGACGAAGGCGATTTCGGCGTCGTCGACGAGCTGTTCCGGCCGGTAGCCGGTCAGGCTGAAGCCTCCGCCGGAGACAAACAGCATCGTCCAGTTGTCGTTGAACAGGCAACGGTAGGCCATCCCGGGCAGGTTCTCCATCAGGGTTTCCAACCGCCGACGGCTCTCGGCCAGCTCGCGCTCCATCCGGTGGCGCTCGGTGATGTCCAGGGCCACCCCGCCCAATAGGCGGCGCTCGCCGGCCAGTTCGATGACGAACTTGTGGGTGTCGAAGGTCCGCAGGTTGCCGTCGTGGTCCGGCAGGACCTCGATCCCGCTGACATAGCCGTCGGTGAAGGCCCGGCGGTCGTTTTCCTGCACGACGGCGGCGCGCTCGGCGGGCAGGTGGTCGGCCGGTGTCTCGCCCAGCCAGCTCTCGCGGCCGATATGCTCGAGCTGGTAGCGGTTGAGGAACAGGTTGCGCCCCTGCGGATCCTTGATGAATACGGCGGCGGGCAGGTAGTCCATGAAGGCGGCGAAGCGCCGCTCGCTCTCGGCCAGGGCCTCCTGGTAACGGTACTGTTCGGTGATGTCCAGGCCGACCTCGACGAGCCCCAGCAGCTTGTCTTCCTCATCGTAAACCGGATGACCGGTGAGGTGGAGGCGGCGGTCGTCGGGAGTGCTGAGTTCGGCGTCGCAATCGGCGCCGCTGCGTCGGGCGGTGACGACGGGTCGCTCCGGACAGGTCCCCTCGGTGAACCATAACTGGTCGCAGGAGCGACCGATCAGCTCCGCGGGCTCCAGCCCCAGGCTGTCGGCGGCGGCCCGGTTGGCCCAGCAGACGACGAGGTCCGGAGTGTAATAGACGACGATCTCCTCCATCGCCGCCAGGATGGCCGTTTTTTCTCGCTCCGAATCGGTCAGGGCCTCCTCGGCGCGGCGGCGCTCGCTGATATCCAGCAGGATGCCCTGGAAGTGGGTCACCCGACCGGCCGTATCACGACGCACGATGGTGCGGTCGTCGACCCAGCGGGCCTTGCCCTCCCGCGTCACCAGCCTGTAGAGCTGGCTGAATTCGTCCCGGCCGGCCCGCAGGTGTTCGATGACTTCGGCGCTCACGCGCTCGCGATCGTCGGGATGGATGATCTCAATGAACCTCAGCCCGGCCCGCCAGTCGTCGGTACTATAGCCGTACATGGCGACATTGTCGGAGACGAATTCCACCGGCAGGCCCGGCTCATTGCGCCAGAGGAAGATGGTTGCTTCGCTCTGGTTGACGATCTGCTCCAATTCCTCCCGGGCCCGGTAGGCTTCCCGCAGGGCGCGTTCGGATTCCAGGCGCTCGGAGATGTCTCGGCAGACGGTGATGAAGCATTGCTCGCCCGCGTAGTCCATCCGGCGGGCACTGACCTCGATGGGCAGCACTCCACCGTCGCTGCGGCGGTAGTCGGTTTCGAAGATCACCCCACCCGAGGTGGGCAGCTCCCGCAGGCGGGCCTCAACGTCGTCGGCCCGGCTCGCGACGACGAGGTCCCGCGGCGTCATGCCCACCAGTATTCGCCGATCGTAGCCCAGCATACGCTCGGCGGTGCGGTTGGCCTCCAGCACCCGGCCGTCGGCGGCGTGAATGAACAGGGCGTCGGCGGTATTGTGGAACAGGTTGCGGAAACGCTCCTCGCTGGAGCGCAGTTCCTCCTCGACCCTGGCCAGGCGGCGCTCGGTGCTGATCCGGTCCCGGGTCTCGCAGACCACCTGGGGCAGCAGCTCGAGGAAATCGGCTTCCTTGGTCAGGTAGTCCCGGGCCCCGGCCTTGAGCATCTCGACGGCCACCCGCTCGCTGCCCTGGCCGGTCATGATGATGAATTCGGGCCGTCGCGGCAGCTCGTCGAAGGCGGCGATCAACTCGTCGGCGGCCATGTCGCCCAGCTTGAAGTCGATCAGCAGCAGCGCCGAGGCCGTCCGGCCGCTCTCATTCAGCCAGGCGAGGGCCGCGGCACCGGAGCCCACCCCCGCCGTGCACAGCCCCCGCCGCTCCAAGCGGCGACGGATCAGGCGGTTGAGGGCCGCATCGTCCTCGACGACGAGGACGACGAAGTCCTCGCCGGCGACGGGGCGGCTGGTCTGCGGTCTGGGCATGGTTAAAACCCGTTTACCCCTGTTCGGGCGTTTCAGCGACACGGCGGGGCAGGGAGACGACGAAGCGGCTGCCGACACCGGGTTCGGCTTCGACCGTTACGGCGCCGCCGTGACGCTGGAGGATGCGGCGGACGATGGTCAGGCCGAGGCCCTCGCCGTCGTCGGCCCCCGCAGTCGAGGAGCGCTGGAAGAGCTGAAAGATGCGCTCCTGATCGCGCGGCTCGATACCGACGCCGTTGTCGGCGACGCTGTAGCGCACCTCATCGTCGTCGGCCTCGCCGTCGACGCTGATCCGGCCGGGACGGCCGGGATCGAGATACTTGAGGGCGTTATCGATCAGGTTGCTGAACACCTGGTTCAGTTGGGTACGGTCGGCGATGCAGGGCGGCAGCTCGCCGATCTCCAGCCGGGCGCCCTGCTCCTCCAACCGGTAGCTGAAGGTGGCCCGGATCTCGGCGATGATCTCGCCGACGTCGAGGTGTTCCCGACGCAGGGCCTGGCCGCCGAGACGGGAAAGGCGCAGCAGCCCGGAGAGCAGGCCGTCCATCTTGTAGACGCTGGTCTTGATGCACTCGAGGGCCTCGGGGATGTCCTCGCGGCAGGTGGGCAGCAGCTTCTCGCGCAGCGCGGCGGGCACGGCCTCGTCGTCGACGAGGTTGCCCAGCTCCTCGAGCAGCAGGCCCAATTCGCCGGAGTAGCCCTGGATGTTGACCATCGGCGAGCGCAGATCGTGTCCGGCGATGTAGATGAGCTGCTCCAGCTCCTGGTTCTTGGCCCGCAGCTGCTGGTTAAGCCGCTCGCGCTCGCTCTCGGCCCAACGCCGCTCCTCGAGCAGGCGGATGTTGTGCAGGGCCAGGGAGACATCGCCGGCGACCTCGTCGAGGAGCTCCCGTTCCGCCCCGTCCAGGGGGCCGCCGCTCAGGGCCACCCCCAACAGGCCGAAGATCCGGCCGCCGTACTCCAGCCGGACCAGGATAGTGCGTCGCCGCGCATCGTCGCCGTCGGTTTCGACGACGGTCGCGCCGTTCCCGCAGCGCAGGGCGCGGCCCAGACGCCCATCGAGCTCGCCCGAGGTCAGCTTGTGGCGCAGCTCAGGAGCGGCCGCGCCGATACCGGCATGGGCGAAGACGTCGCAACCCGGGGGCGGGGCGCTCGTTTCCGCCGGAGCGTCGACGGCGACATCCTCGGCCAACAGGGCGATCCAGGCGTGTTCATAGCTGTGGTACTCGATCAGGGTCTCGCTGATCGACTCGACCAGGCGGCGCCGGTCGGTTTCCCGGCTGATCAGCCGGTCGACCCGGCGTAGGCCGCGCAGAATGCCATTCAACCGGCGGATGCGCTCCTCGTCGCGCCGGCGTTCGGTCAGGTCCGTTCCCGACAAGAGCAGGGTCCGGCCCTCGCCATCTTCGGCGATGGGCGCCGCCGCGGGGAAGTAGATCATCCGCTCGCCGCCGGCGCCGTCGATGAGGCGCAGGTCGATTGCCCCCGCTTCGTCGTCGTCCAGGGAGCGCGTCAGCCAGTCGGCGAACTCCTCCCGCTGCTCCGGAGCCACCAGCTCGCTCAGCGCGACGCCGCGCAGGGTGTCGGCTTCAAGTCCCAGCAGCCCGGTCAGGGCGGCGTTAACGTCGCGCACCACGCCGGAGGCGTCCAGCAGCAGGTTGAGTGAGGGGCTGTGGGCGAAGATGAAGCGGTAGCGCTTCTCGCTTTCCCGCAGCTCCAGCTCGACGCGCTTGGCGGCGGTGATGTCGACGGCCTGGGCCAGCAGGCCCCAGGGCATGGGATAGACGCTGGCGCTGAGGTAGAGCTCCCCCCCGGCGGCGGGGAAACGCCCCTCGACGTGCTGTTCGCTCCCCGTCTCCAGGGCCCGGTGGTAGGCCTCGTAGCTGGCGGTGTCGGCGAAGGCGGGAAACAGGTCCAGCAGATAGGCGCCCTCGAGTTCCTCGACGGGCCGGGCGACGAACTCGGCGTAGGCTTTGTTGCAGTAGAGAATGCGCAGGGTGTTGGAGAGGGCGACGATGGGCGACTTGATGCTCTCCAGCAGCAGCCGGTGTTTGCGCTCACTGACCTGCAGCCGGTCGAGGGTCCGGCGCCGGGCGCTGATGTCGCGCAGCCAGAGGGAGAGGTGACGCAGCTCGCCGTCGGAGCCGGCGACGGGGGAAACGGTCAGGCTGACGGGGATCGTCCCGCCGTCTCCCTGGCGGCACTCGGCCTCGCTGTCGGTGACCCCCAGGCCGTCCCGGCAGACCGCCTCCCACTCGCGCAGCTCCGCCGCCGCCAGGCCGAGATCCTCGACGATGCTACGCCCGGCCAGGGTGCGGCCCGGTCGGCCGAAAACCCGTTCCGCCGCGGGGTTGGCGTCGACGATCCGCCCGGACAGCTCCGTAATCAGCAGGGGATCGGCGCCGCCGACGAACAGGGCCCGCTGGACGCGCTCGCTCTCGCGCAGGGCCCGACTGGTGCGCTCGAGCTCGCTGACGTCCCGACTGACGGCCAGCACGCTCTCCACCGCACCGCCGGGACCCCGTTCGGGCACCAGACGGACGTTGAAGAAGCGCTGCTGGTCACCGACGCCCCGGGTCAGAGTGATGGCGTCGCCGGCACCGGTTTCGAAGACCCGCAGCACGGCGGCCTGCCAAAAGGGATCGGTTCCCAGGTCCCGGTCCAGCTCCGCGGGACCGTGTCCGACGAACTCGGCCGGTCGCAGGCCGAACTGCTCCACCAGGGCCGGGTTGGCGTAGAGGCAGCGCAATTGACGATCGAAACGTAGCACCACGTCGGGTGAGTTCTCGATCAGCTCGCGGTACTCCCGGCGGCTGCGGCGCAGGTTGTCGGCGCTGCGCTGACGCTGCAAGGCCACGGCGGCCTGGTTGAGAAAGGTCTCCAGCAGCTCCCGATCCTCTAGCTCCACGCCCCCGGGCAACAGGACGTTGAGCGAACCCAGCAGCTCATCGGCCTGGAGGACACCGGTGGAGTAGACCGCGCCGATGCCCAACAGCTTTTCGATGGTGCGGGCGGAACGCCGGCTCAGTTTGCCGCAGGCCAGATCGTAGAGGCCCTCGGGCACCCGCTCCAGCCTGCCCCGGCGCAGGCTCTCGAGGGCCCGGTCGTTGATGGGGAAGGACTCGTCGATGAAGCGGCGGCCGTAGAGCTCGAAGAAGCGCCGCAGCGGACCCTGCCGGCCCAGCAGGGCCCGCAGCCGGAAGGAGCGGGTCTGGTCGTCGAAGGTGTTGACCATCACATAGCCGTCGCCGACGATCTCCCGGAGGCGTTGGGCGATGTAATCGTAGAGGTCGTCCTCGGGCTTGAGGCTGACAAAGCCCATCGCCGTGCGCGAGAGGAACTCCAGCCGCTTGCGGCTGCGGGCCTCGAGGCGGGTGATGGCGGTGCGTTCCAGGGCGGCGGCCAGGTGTTCGCCGACCAGGCGCAGCGGCCGGGAGTATTCCCGTGACCAGACCCGTCGCTCGCTGACGCTATCGAGTCCGAGAAAACCCTGCAACTCGCCGGCTACAGCCAGCGGGGCGACGAACAGGGAGACGACGCCCTGGTCCTGCAAGCTGTGTCTCAGGGCCTGGGCCGCGGCGGGCAGTTCGTCCAGGTCGGCGAGGCTGATATCAGCCCCGGCGCGCAGTCGCTCCATCCACCAGGGAAAGTCCTCCACCGGAATGTTCTGCAGCTTGCCGCGCTGGGGCTCGACATTCGCGGCGCACCACTCGTGGGTGTTGGACATCAAGCAGCCGTCGTCGTGAAACCCGAACAGGTAGGCCCGGTCGGCGTCGGCGAAATGGCCGACGCGTTCCAGGGCACGCTCCACCCCGGCGTCGAGACGCTCCGGGGCCAGATTGATCAGCTCCGTGCTCAGCTCGGCGATCAGGGCCACGAACTCGCCGCGGAAGCGCAGCTGTTCGAGCAGGCGTTCGCGTTTGGTTACATCGCGGACGACGGCGATCAGCCCGCGCAGCTCACCACCGAGGGCCGCGGCGCTGATCTCGACGGGAAAAACCTTGCCGTCGAGACGGCGCAGGTGGAAGCGAATGCCCTGGCGCAGCTCCTCGGCCGAAACGATGAACTGGTTGAACAACCGCCCCACGGCCGTGCGGTCCGCCGGCGGGACGAAATCCAGGAAGGGTCGGCCGATCAGCTCTCCGGGATCCTCGAGGCCGATGCCGTCGGCGGCCCGCTGGTTGGCCAGCACCAGGCGACCCGTCTCGTCCAGCACCACAATGGCGTCCGGCGAGGTCTCCACCAGGGCCCGGTAACGCTTTTCGCTGGCCGCCAGCTCCCGGCTGCGCTCAGCGACCAGGCGCTCCAGATTGGCCTGGGCCTGGCGCAGGTCCCGTTCCTGGAGCACCCGCCGGGTGATGTCCTCGGAGATGCCGGCGACGCGGACGACGTTGCCGTCCTCGTCGGGCAGGGGGAAGGCGCGGTCGTGGATCCAGCGCTCGGCGCCGTCGGGGCGGACGATGCGGTAGACGACGTCGTAGTCACCCTCGGCGGCGCCGGGGTCGAAGGCCTCCTCGACCCGTCGGCGATCGTCGGGGTGGACGGCCTCGGCCCAACTGCGCGGTTCGTCGTAGAGGCTGCGGCAGCTACGACCCCAGATGCTCTCGTAGGCGGGGCTGATGTAGAGGATGCGGCGGGAGCGCCACTCGGTGAGCCAGAAGACCTCGCGCATCTGCGCGGTGAGGTCCTCCAGTGAGGCGCGGTTGTCCTCGAGGGCGGGGCGCTTGCTCATCTGCTGGGGGAAG
>WJLX01000173.1 GCA_014728225.1 Candidatus Coatesbacteria bacterium
CACGGTTTTTGCATCTCGGCGACCGTTACGGCCGACGATAACGGTCCGCCTCCGCAAAAACCGTGCCAGTTCCGGGGCGGGCGGACGGAGCGGGCGCCGGGGTCCGGCACAGGTCTTCCGGGCGGGCCTACTCAGTCGGCGCCGGGGGGCGCCAGCCGGCGTAAATGATCTGCGGCCCGTCGGGGTGGCCGAGGGTACGGCTGGTTTCGTTCTCGAGGTCGTAAATCACGGCGTTCCAGCCGTCGTCGGTGAGGACACTGACCAGCAGCAGGCGGCCGTCGCCGGCCGGTCGGGGGAAGATCTCCAGCCCGCCGAGGTCGGGCAGGTAGTCGATGTCGCCGGGTTTCGGAACTTCCAGCTCATCGAGGCGGGCCAGATCGAATTCGGCGTTGTTATCGGCGGCGTCTGCGGCGGTGCTGTTGAAGTACAGGGCGCCGTCGGGGCCGAAGCTGGGCGAGCCCTGGTCGCCGGGCAGCACAAGGAGGGGTTTCAACTCGCCCGCGGCCAGCTCGTAGGTCCAGAGGTCGTAATCGTCGCCGCGTCCCCCGGCGCCGTCGTCGTTGGTGGAGAAGACCAGCCGGGCGCCGTCGGGCGAGACGACGGGGATCTCCCGGTCGGCGGCGCCCGCGGTCAGTTGGACGACGTCACCGTCTTCGTAGACGAAAAGCTGCCAACTGTCGGTTTCGGGCACCCGGGCGTCGAAGAAGACCCGTCCGCCGCCGGCGGGTTGAGCGGCGCTGGCGGCGGCGGCGGGGTAGGGGGTCAGATCGATCAGGCGCTCGGGCGCGCCGACGGGACCGGCGTCGTCGAAGGCCAGGCGGTAGAGGCCGGGGTTGTCGTCGGCGTCGGCGCTGAAGGCCCACAGTTCATCGCCGGCGGGCGTAAAGGCGGGCAGGTCGACGGGGTGTTCGAGGGGCAGCTCGACGGCCGCGCCGAGCGTCAGGTTGTCGGCGTCGACTATCGCCCGATAGTAGGCCCGGGTGGTGAAGTCGTCATCGACGACGTAGACCACGCCGCGGGGCGGTTCGAGACGACAACCGGCCAGGAGTGACAACAGCAACCCGGCCGCGATCGGAACCCAGGGACGCCGGCGAAGCAGCCTCATCGGACCTCCTCGATCGTGCAGACGGCCCAGGCGCACATGCCCTCCTCGGAGCCGACGAAGCCCAGCTTCTCCCCGGTGGTGGCCTTGACGCTGACCGCCCCGGTCTGGAGCTCGAGCACCTCGGCCAGCCTGGCGCGCATGGCGTCGATGTGCGGCGCCAGGCGCGGGGCCTCGGCGGCGACGACGGCGTCGACGTTGTGGGGTTTGTACCCGGCCTGGTTGAGCAGCTCCATCGTCCGCTTGAGCAGGCGCAGCGAGCTGGCCCCGGCGTAGGCCGGATCGCTGTCCGGGAACTGGCGGCCGATATCGGGCAGCGCCACCGCCCCGAGCAGGGCGTCGATGATCGCGTGGGTGAGCACGTCGGCGTCGGAGTGTCCCTCGAGACCGAGATGGGTCTCCATCTGCACCCCGCCGAGTACCAAGCGGCGGCCGGCGCAGAGACGATGAACGTCGTAACCGATTCCGATACGCAATCTGACCTCCGGACTGCGGCGCAGCCACACCTGAAGGGATTACAGTCGCGGCTTTCGACCAAGGGGACCCGAAGGGGGATTGTAGGCCGTTAAGTCCGCCGCTGTCAACCTTCCCCGCCCCGCAGAGACCTGAAGAAATCCCCCCGCTGTGGTATACTTCCCGGGCAGAGACGTTGGGAGAGGCCATGTCCCCGGTCAAGCAAAAGCTACAGGTCTTCTTACTGGGCGGCGCCTTCCTGCTGCTGGTGGTTCTGGGGGCCGTCCCCCCCGCCGCCGCCGGCCAGGCCGAGCTGACGGCCTTTATCGGCGAGTATCATGCCACCGCCGTCGAGGAGGGCACACCGCGCTACGACGTCGCCGGTCTGCTCGACTACCTGACGCCGGAACGCTACCGGATCGAGGAACGTCTACGCAACGATCTGTCCTCGGCCGCGGCCGCTCGGACCTGGGAGGAGCTGCGCAGCCTGGCCGCTTCCGACCAGCCGCCCCTGCGCTGGGAACGACTGACCGACGGCTCTGAAAGCGTCGCCGACTATCAGCGCTACGCTCTGATCGGCCGACCCCGGCTGATGTGGGCCCTGGGCAAACCCGACGAATGGATCGATCCGACACTGACCCAGCGGGAGCCGCCCCGGGTGTCGATCCTGATGTACCACGACATCCGCCCCCACAGCAACTACTCCACCGTCATCACCCCGGGCCAGTTCGAACGGCAGGTGCGTTATCTGGCCGAGAACGACTACACCTTCATCACCATCTCCCAGCTCCTCGACGCCGTCTATTCCGGCGGCGCGGGTCTGCCCGAGCGCTGTGTGGCCCTGACCTTCGACGACGGCTGGTCCGGCGTCTACGACTACGCCTTTCCCGTACTGAAGCGCTACGGCGGCACGGCGACGCTCTACGTCTACACCAACTACGTCGACCGCGGCGGGCGGACGATCAGTTGGGACCAGTACCGGGAGATGCTGGCCGCCGGCTTCGAGGTCGGCAGCCATACGGTCAGTCACTGCGATCTGACCGACCGCGAAACCTGGGACGGCTCCGGAACCAAGCCGCCCGCGGGCCGCGGCTCCTACACCGACCGGCTGATGCACGAGCTGGTCGACTCCAGGCTGATCCTGGAGGAGAAGCTGGGCATCGAGGTGCGCAGCCTGGCCCTGCCCTACGGCTGCTACGATTCCTACGTGCTCAAGAGCGCCCTGCTGGCGGGCTACGAAGGCGTGTTGACCATCCGTCAGGCCAACACCTACGTCGACGCCAACACCAACGAGCTGGAGCTCCACCGCTGGAACATCGTTCCCTCGCTGACCCTCGGCCAGTTCATCGCCCGGCTGGAGCGCTGATGGCCGACCCCCGCAGGTTGGCCTGGCGGGTGCTGCGCACCCGGGGATCGGCGTCGCCGAGCGCCGAGGAGCTACTAAGACGGGAGCTCGGCGCTGTCGAGCTGGGCGAGGCCGACCGGCGGCTGGCCTACGAGCTGGTGCTGGGAACCATCCGCTGGCGCGGACTGCTGGATTACAACCTCGGCGCCTGCACCGATCGGCCCCTGCACAGCCTGCAGCCCGAGCTGCGCGAGCTGCTGCGGCTGGGCGCCTATCAACTGCTGCGCCTGGACCGGGTGCCGGACTATGCCGCCGTCTCGACGGCCGTGGAGCTGGCCCGTAGCGAGGCTTCGACACGACGTGCCGCCGGTCTGGTCAACGCCGTGCTGCGCCGTCTGCTCCGCGAGCCGCCGACGCCGCCACAGCCCGACGACGAACCCCTCCGTCATCTGGCCGTCAGTCAGAGCCACCCCCGCTGGCTCGTCGAGCGCTGGAGCGAGCGTTTCGGTCTCGACGAAACCCGACGACTGACCGCCTTCGACAACGCTCCCCGGCCGACCTTCGTCTTTCCCGCCCCCGGCGTCGACGTCGCCGAGCTGCGTCGCCGCAGCGGGCTGGAGTTCACCGACGAACCCGGCTTCTCCGACTGCCTGCGCCTGAACTCCCCCGGCGACCCGGCGAGCGATCCTCTTTTTCAGGAGGGCTTGGCCTACGCCGCCGATCCGGCGACGACCCTGGCCGCCTGTCTCGCGACCCCCGACCCCGGCGGGAGCGTCCTCGACGCCTGCGCCGCTCCGGGGGGCAAGCTGGCCCACCTGCGCCGCCGCGGCGGATCGACGGCCCGCCTGACGGCCCTCGAGCTCTCCGCACCGCGCCTGAGCGTGCTGGAGGAGAACGCCGAGCGCCTGCAGCTCGGCGCCGCCCTCGTCCACGGTGATCTGCTGCAGCCGCCCTTCTTCGGCCACCGCCTCGACCGGGTTCTCGTCGACACCCCCTGCTCCAACACCGGGGTGCTGGCCCGGCGGGTCGAGGCCCGCTGGCGCCTGTCCGTCGGCGACATCAAGCGCTTGAGCGACCTCCAGGTCGGCCTGCTGCGAGCGGCGGCCCGGTTGGTCAAGCGCGGCGGCCTGCTGATCTACTCCACCTGCTCCCTGGAGCCCGAGGAAAACAGCGGAGTCGTGGAGCGTTTTCTGAAACGTCGCGGCGATTTTATCCTGGAACCAATAACCACCGAGCTCCTCAGCGAGCTCGGTCTGCCCGCCGAGCGCTTCACCCTCGCCGACGGCTGCGCCTGGAGCCTGCCCCAGCATAGCGGCCTCGACGGCGCCTTCGCCGCCCGGATGCGGGCCCTCCCTTGACAGCGGGGGCGGGATAGACCAAAATCGACCTTTGATCGTCCACCTCCGCCCCGGGTCCAACCCCCACGAGCCATGACCGACAAACCGACCAAGCTAGCCCGACTCAAAGCCGTCCTGCTCTATGTCATCCTCGCCGGCGCCGCCCTCGGCGTGGGTATGCTGGTGGCCAACTACATCATCATGCCGCTGATGGTCGGCGGCGGGGGCGACGTCGAGGTCCCCGACCTGACCAACATGAGCTTCGAGGCCGCCACGGCCATGCTCGAGGAGCTCGGCCTGGCCTACAAGAAGGAAGCCGAAGAGTACTCCAGCGACGTCCCCGACGGCTACGTCCTGGCCCAACGCCCCGAAGCCGGGATGAGCGTCCAGGAGGGCCGGGTCATCGGCCTGACCGTCTCAGCCGGTTCCGAGGTCGTGCGCATCCCCAACCTGACCGGCATGGCCCTGGCCCAGGCCGAGGACGCCCTGGTGCGCAGCGGACTGGAGCCGGGCAAGGTGCGCGAGAACTACCACCCCGAGATCCCGGAGAGTTCGGTCATCGGCCAGAACCCGGAACCGGGCACCGAGGTTCCCCGGGGCACCCGGGTCAACCTGCTGGTCTCCCTGGGCTCCGAGGAAGCCGAGGTCTCGGTGCCCAACCTGGTCAACACCGATTACCAGAGCGCCTACAATCGGCTGACCACCTGGGGACTCCAGGTCGGCGAGGTCAACTCAGGTTACTCCACCAGCGTACGCCCCGGCTACATCTACAAGCAATCCCCCGAGGTCGGCACCCTGGTCCAGAAGGGCGACAAGGTCGACCTGTTCGTCAGCCTCGGACCGCCCCCCGGCGGGGCCATTCAGCCCGAGGGCGAAAACGGAACCAGCGAGCCGCCGCCCGACAGCTTCTAAAACGACGATGCCCCCGATCATCTGCCCCAGCATTCTCTCCGCCCACCAGGGCCGCCTGAGCGAGGTCCTGGTCGAGCTGGCCGAGCACGGCCTCGACCACGTCCATCTCGACGTGATGGACGGCTGTTTCGTACCCGAAATCACCTTCGGCGCCGGGCTGGTCAAAAGCCTGCGCGCCGAAAGCTCCGCCGTTTTCGACGCCCACCTGATGGTCGAACACCCCGAGCGACACCTGGAGAGCTTCGCCGGCGCCGGCGCCGACTGGATCACCATCCACTACGAGGCCGCACCGCACATCCACCGCCTGCTCGGCCGCATCCACGACCTCGGCTGCCTGGCCGGGGTGTCGATCAACCCCGGCACGCCCGCCCGGGCCCTCGAAGCCCTGCTGGAAAGCGCCGACCTGTTTCTGGTCATGACCGTCAACCCCGGCTGGGGCGGCCAGACGATGCTCGAGTCCTGCCTCGACAAGGTCCGCTGGCTCAAGTCCCACAGCCCGGCCCGGGTGATGGTCGACGGCGGCGTCAACCCCCAGACCATCGGCCGGGTAGCCGCCGCCGGAGCCGACCTGGCCGTCGTCGGCAGCGCCCTGTTCAAAGGCCGGCTGGCGCAAACCCTGGGGGAACTGCGCCGCAACGCCGGCAGCGTCGCCTAGCCTCCCCGGGAACCCAAACCGGCATCCATTACAACCTCACACGACTAGGCAAAGGAAGGGGGCGGCTCCGACGGCCGGCCCCTTTCACTCCGCCGCTGCAACCGCCCGACACGACGGCCCGGAACGTTGAAAAACAGCGCCCGACGTCCGCCGGCCCTCAAACAACACGCCAACCCCCGGCCGCCGGAACTGGCACGGTTTTTGCATCTCGGCGACCGTTGGGACGGCGGCAACGGTCCGCCTCCGCAAAAACCGTGCC